>NZ_JALQDH010000055.1:0-15790 GCF_023631365.1 Caballeronia sp. INML2
TGCTTTCTTTGGTCACTTTCTTTGCAGCAGCAAAGAAAGTGACTGCCGCCCCGCATAGGGGCAACGCTAATAAACCACAGACAAAACGGGATCGGGCGAAAGCGAAGAAAAACTCACCCCGCCACATACCCCCTCCCAATCCAGGCAAGGCTAATCGGCCCCCCCCCACCCCGATCCTCAACCACCCGCCGCCGCTCGATCACAACACCGACGGCATCAACATCATCGAACTTCGCAGGCTTGGCAAGCACGACCCGAACCCAATGCGCCCCGAAATCCGCGATGACGAGCTGCGCGATGCGCTCCGCCAGCGCTTCAAGCAATTGCAAACCATGCGTAGCGAGCAGACCATGAATCGCCTCCCGCACCGCCGCATAATTCACTGTGTCCTCGATCCGATCAGTCGTGCAAGCACGAATCGAAGGCACGCCGATCGCAAGACTCAGCCGCACGGTCTGCGGATCATGCAGTTCGCTCTTGTCGATGCCGATCACCGTCTGCCCTGTCAGACCCTCGATATACACGATGTCCATCGCACCAGCGCGCGCATCCGAGGAAGCAGGTTGCGGCGCAACATACACAGCTTCGCGAATCGGTTCGAATCGGCCCATATGCTTGTTGCCGCGCAACGCGGCCCTTTGATGTGGAAAACCCGGCGCCCATCGCCAAAGTCATCCGTAAAGTGCAAGCAAAAACCGGGCAAGTTAGCCCTACTCTATGCGACTACTTATTGAACCTATGCGTCTAAGGATGTACAGTTTTTGAGAACCGGGCCGGATCAGGTCGCAGACAGCGCCCGACCCATCGCGACTGCCCGGCCACGAGGCGCGCCTGCGAGCGGATATATCCGCGAAATCGGAACAGGCAAGGAAAGCCAGAGCGCCAGCGCAAAACACAACAGATTCGGCGCCGGACGGCCGCGCACAACGCGCGCACCGGAATGCGGCGCAACGGAGACTTGCCCCCATGTCGTCGCTTGCTGACGTAGACACGCATGTCCGGGAAGTACTGAACATCGTCAATAATCCGCTGGCCGCGCGTCGCGCCAGCGATTCGGTCGCGCAATCGTGGCTGCGGTGCCTCACGGAATTCAGGCTCGATCCGGGCCGCTTCATCATGCCGCCCGTGCTCACGCAGCACGAACTCAACGATCGCCGTGACGCCGCAAGCGATCTCATCGCGTGCTCGAAGCTGGAAATGACGACGTTGTATCAACAACTCGCCGATCCGGAACTCGCCGTCGTGCTCGTCGATGCGGACGGCGTCATCGTGCATCAGGTGTCGTCGGTGCCGTTCGGCGAAGCCGTCGCCGCCGATGGCCTGCGCGTCGGCGCGCTGTGGAGCGAGCGGGAAGCAGGCACCAACGGCATGGGCACATGCCTCATCGAGCGCGATTGCATCGCCGTATGCCAGCACGAACACTTCTATCCGCGCTATACGTCGCTCACCTGCTCGGCCGCGCCGATCTTCGACGAGCGCGGCACGGTCGTCGGCGTGCTCGATGTGACGAGCCGCTCCAAGCTCTTGCAACAGCATTCCCTCGTGCTCGTCGGCATGTCGCGGCAGATGATCGAAAATCGTCTGATCGATGCGCGCTACCGGCACGCGAACATGATCCACTTCCACAGCCGTCCGGAGTTCGTCGGCACGCTGCACGCGGGCAAGCTCGCCGTCAGCGACGACGGCGTCGTGCTCGCAGCGAGCCGCAGCGCGCTCTTCCAGCTGGACCTGCGCTCGCCCGGAGAACTGTGCGGCAAGCGCATCGAGGAAGCGTTCAATGCATCGCTCGAAGACATGATCGCGCGCAGCATCCGCGGCTCGTTCCACCCAGTGACGGTCTATAGCGCGAAGGCGAACAGCCGCTTCTTCCTCACCGCGCAGACGCCGCGCGAAGGCGCCAGCGGCGCGACGCGCATCCTGATGAACGATCCCGGATCGCGCGATCTGTCCGCCCCCGGCGCGCGCGCGAAAGCGCCGAAGAAAGACGCGCGCGAGACGGCCAGCGCAGGCCGTCTCGACAAGCTCGCGCATCTGGAATTCGGCGACCCGCGCATGGCCTCGCAAATCCAGCTCGCCGCGCGCGTGATCCAGCGCAAGATCCCGATCATCCTGCGCGGCCAGACGGGCACCGGCAAGGAAGTGTTCGCCAACGCGCTGCACAGCATCAGTCCGAACGGCGGCGGCGCGTTCGTCGCCGTGAATTGCGCATCGCTGCCGGAGAATCTCATCGAAAGCGAATTGTTCGGCTATCGCGCGGGTGCGTTCACCGGCGCGCAGCGCGAGGGACGGCGCGGCAAGATCGTGCAGGCGAACGGCGGCACGCTCTTTCTCGATGAAATCGGCGATATGCCGCTCACGTTGCAGGCGCGCCTGCTGCGCGTGCTCGAAGAGCACGAGGTCACGCCGCTCGGCGCGGAAACCATCGTGAAGGTGGACTTTCAGTTGATCAGCGCGAGCCACCGCAATCTTGTCGAACTCGTGCAGACGGGCATGTTCCGCGAGGACCTGTATTACCGGCTGAACGGAATCGAGATCAATCTGCCGCCGCTGCGCGAACGCGCCGATGCACTCGCGCTCATCGCGCATATTCTCGAAACCGAATCCGACGATCCGCCCGCGCTCTCCGCCGAAGCACGGCAGGCGCTGCTGTCGTATCCGTGGCCGGGCAACATCCGCCAGTTGCGTCACGTGCTGCAAATGGCGATCGCCCTCTGCGACGGCTCCGAGATCCGCTGCGCGCATCTGCCGGCCGAGATCGTGAACGGTGCGAGCCCGGGTGCGAGCGCGCAGACGGCTCCGCGCGCGCCGGGCGTGCCGGCGGGTGCGCCGCTCGCGCATCTGGCCGAGGATGCCGATACATCGGCGCTCAACGCGATCCAGGTGAAAGAGCGGGAGACCGTGCTCCAATTGCTCGACGAGCATCGCTGGAACGTGAGCAATGTCGCGAAAGTGCTCGGCATCAGCCGCAACACGCTGTATCGGAAGATGCATCGCCTGCATATTCGCCTGTCGCACGACACGCCCGCATCCGACAACCCAGCATCCGACGCATGACGCAACCCACGCCTGCCCGCCGGCTCGACGAGTTCAAGCCCGACGCGCGCTTCGCGTGGTGCGTGACCGGCTCGGGGCATATGCTCGAAGAGTCGATCGCGCTCGCGCGGCGCCTGCCCGGTGTCGATCTGTTTCTTTCCGCCGCCGGCGAGGAAGTGCTGCCGCTCTATGGCTGGACCGTCGCCAAGCTGCGCGAGCACTTCAAGGTGTTTCGCGACAACAGCGCGAGCAGCGTGCCCGTCGGCATGATCTACAACGGCGAGTATCACACGGTCGTGATCGCGCCCGCGACGAGCAATACCGTCGCCAAATGCGCGTACGGCATCTCCGATACCTTGCCCACCAATCTCTATGCGCAAGCCGGCAAGCAATGTGTGCCGGGCATCGTGTTCGCATGCGATACCGCGCCGAGCGTCATCACGCAGACCCCGCATGAATGGGTCGAAGTGAGGCCGCGCGCGATCGAGTTCGAGAACGTCGAGCGGCTCGCGCGCTTCGCGCATACCACCGTGGCCTGCTCGCTCGACGATCTCGAAGCCGCGCTCGATCAACGCCTGTCGGACCTGAAGCTCGCATGGAACACATCGTCTTCCTGACGGGGCGGCTCGCGCAGTTGAGCCTGCATCAGGTACTCGAAAGCATCGCGCCCGCTGCCGCCGGATCGCCCTTCACGTGGGAAGTTCGCGAGATCGGTCTTCAGGTCGCGGGCCTGATGACCGCCGACATGATCCGCCGGCGCGTCGAGACGCCGTTGAGCGAAGGCACGAGCCGCATGATCGTGCCCGGGCGATGCCGCGGCGATCTCGACGCCCTCAGCGCGCATTACGGCGTGCGGGTCGAGCGCGGTCCCGAGGAAGTGAAGGACTTGCCGCAGTTTTTCGGGCGCGAGGCGCGGCATGTGGACTTGTCGCGCTACGAGACGGAGATCTTCGCGGAAATCGTCGATGCGCCGCGTCTCGATCTCGATGGCATCGCGGCGCGCGCGCGCGAGTACAAAAGCCAGGGCGCCGATGTAATCGATGTCGGCTGCCTGCCGGAGACGGCGTTTCCGCATCTCGAAGATGCGGTCACGATGCTGAAGGAGCAGGGCTTTCGCGTGAGCGTCGATTCGATGCGCGATGAAGAACTCGTGCGCGGCGGACGCGCGGGCGCGGACTATGTGATGAGCCTCAACGCCGACACACTATGGATCGCGGATGAAATCGCCTCGACGCCGATCCTCGTGCCGCGCGAACCCGCCGATGGCGCCTCGCTCGATGCCGCCATCGAAGCGCTGACGAAGCGCGGCCGCCCTTTTCTCGCCGATCCGATTCTCGATCCGATTCCGTTCGGGCTCGCGGCGTCCATCGCGCGTTACGTGTCGTTGCGCGAGCGCTATCCCGATGTGCCGATCATGATGGGCGTCGGCAACGTGACCGAGCTGACCGAGGCGGATACGAGCGGCATCAATGCGGTGCTGTTCGGCATGGCGGCGGAATTGCGCATCGCGGCCGTGCTGACGACGTCGGTGAGCCTTCATGCGCGGCGTGCCGTTCGCGAAGCCGATGTCGCACGACGCGTGATGCATGCCGCGCGCCAAACGCAGACGCTGCCCAAGGGCATTTCCGCCGATTTGTCGGCGTTGCATGCGAAGCGGCCGTTTCCTTACAACGCCGAAGAGATCGCCACGCTCGCCGCCGCGATACGCGATCCGAATTTCCGCGTGCAGGTGTCGGCGGAAGGCATTCATGTCTATAACCGCGACGGTCATCACGTCGCCGTCGATCCGTTCGCGCTCTATCCCGAGCTTAGAGTCGAGACCGATGGCGGCCATGCGTTCTATCTCGGCGTGCAGCTCGCGCGCGCGGAGATCGCGTGGCAGCTAGGCAAGCGATTCGATCAGGATCAGCCGCTCGACTGGGGATGCGAAGTCGATCGGCCCGACGAGGATCTGACGGCGTGGCATGCGCCTGGCAGCACCAGGAAAAAAAGCTAGGGCTTCCATTTGATCGAGCACCCGAGCGCGGGATATTGCACGCCGGGGGCGTCACCGTTCTGCGCCATTGCGCGCATTGCTTCGTAGAGATCGCGCCGCGCATCGGGCAAGGCTTCCTTGCGCGATGCGTCGATCCGGCCGCGATATCGCAGGCGCAGACCGGCATCGAAACCGAAGCATTCCGGCGTGCAGACCGCACCGTAGGCGCGCGCGATCTCCTGCGTTTCATCGTGCAAGTACGGAAACGGCAGGTTCCATTCTTTCGTGAGCGCGACCATGCGATCGAACGCATCGTCGGTGTAGACGGTGGCGTCGTTCGAATTGATGCCCGCCACATTGATGCCGATTTCCTTCAGCGCGCGTGCATCGCGGATCAGATTCGGCATCGCGGCTTTCACGTAGGGACAGTGATTACACATGAACACGACGACGAGACCGTTCGCGCCTTTCAGCGAGCCGAGCGTATAGGTCCGGCCGTCTGTCGCGGGAAGCGCGAATTCGCCTGCGGTCGCGCCGAGTTCCGCTGTCGGGGATTCTGTTGGCATGAGATAGCTCGCAATGGGCGGGGCCGGTGATCGTAACGTCAGTGATACCGCTTCGCCATCGCCTCGAGCGCCATCGGCCTGATGCGATCCGCATGCCCCGCGCACCCGAACGCCTCGAAACGCTCGATACACAAGTCCCGCGCGGCCGCGGTCGCCGCCTTCAACGCATGCCGCGGATCGAACTCCGATTTCGCCGACGCCATCGCCCGGCGCATCGCGCCCGTCATCGCGAGGCGGATATCCGTGTCGATGTTCACTTTCCGCACGCCGTTTGCGATGCCGCGCCGGATTTCCTCGACCGGCACGCCGAACGTCGCCGGAATCTCGCCGCCGTGCTCGCGAATGATCGCAAGCCATTCCTGCGGCACCGACGACGAGCCGTGCATCACGAGATGCGTGTCCGGAATCCGTGCGTGAATCTCGGCGATGCGATCGATCGCGAGGATATCGCCCGTCGGCTGTCGGCTGAACTTGTACGCGCCGTGCGATGTGCCGATGGCGATCGCGAGCGCGTCGATGCCCGTCGCCTCGACGAACGCGCGCGCCTCGTCGGGATCGGTCAGCAACCGGTCGTGACTCAGCGCACCCTCGGCGCCGACGCCGTCCTCTTCGCCCGCGCGCCCCGTCTCCAGCGAGCCGAGACAACCCAGCTCACCTTCGACCGAGACGCCCACGGAATGCGCCGCCTCCACGACGCGCCGGCTCACCCCCACGTTGTACTCATATTCAGCGGGCGTTTTCTGATCGGGCATGAGCGAGCCGTCCATCATCACGGACGTGAAGCCCGACCGTATCGCCTGCTGGCAAACGGACGGGCTCGCGCCGTGATCCTGATGCAGGACGACGGGGATATCCGGATGCGCCTCGACAGCCGCGAGCACCAGATGCCGCAGATACGGCTCGCCCGCGTACTTGCGCGCGCCCGCCGACGCCTGCAGGATGACCGGGCTCTTCGTCGCCTCGGCCGCCTGCATGATCGCGTGCACCTGCTCCATGTTGTTGACGTTGAACGCCGGCACGCCATATGCGTGTTCGGCCGCGTGATCCAGCAACTGCCTCAATGCGATGAAGGCCATCGTGTCATCTCCATGCAGGGTATGAAAAATTCAGGCCGCCACGCGGCGCGCTTCATCGACGAGCGCCGCCTTCGTGACGCCGAAGTGCTCGAACAACGCGCTCGCGGGCGCGGATTCGCCGAAACGATCGATGCCTATTACGCCGCCATTCAACCCGACGTACTGCCGCCAGAACGCCGTGACGCCCGCCTCGATCGCGACACGCGGCACGCCTTCGGGCAGCACGCGTTCGCGCCACACGTTGCACTGGCGATCGAACACGGTGGTCGACGGCATCGACACGACGCGCGCCAGAATGCCCTCGTCCTTCAGCGGCTCGACGGCCGCGAGCGCGAGGGCCACTTCCGAGCCGGTCGCGATCAGCACGACGCGGCGCGCATCGCGTTCGCATGTCGACGGCCAGTCGAGGAGCACGTAGCCGCCCCGCTCGATGCCGTCGATCTGCGCTTCATCGCGCGGCACGAAAGGCAGGCTCTGGCGTGACAGCAGCAGGCACGAAGGCCGGTCGCGCTCGACCGCGCTCACCCATGCCTGCATCGTCTCGACGCTATCGCACGGACGCCATACGTCGAGGCCCGGAATCATGCGCAAGCTCGCGGCGTGCTCGATCGGCTGATGTGTCGGACCGTCTTCACCGAGGCCGATGGAATCGTGCGTGAAGACGAACACCGTGCGCGTTTTCATGAGCGCGGCCATGCGCAGCGCGTTGCGCGAGTAGTCGGAAAACGTGAGGAACGTTCCGCCGAACGGCAGATAGCCGCGATGCAGCGCGACGCCGTTGAGCACCGCGCTCATGCCGAACTCGCGCACGCCGAAGTGGATGTAATTGCCTTTTTCCGGCAATGCGCTCACATCGACCGCATCTTTCCAGCGTGTGAGATTCGATCCGGTCAGGTCAGCCGAGCCGCCGAGCAGTTCGGGCAACACGCGCGCAAGGCCTTCGATGGCGAGTTGCGACGCCTTGCGCGTCGCGATCGTCTGCCGCGCGCGATCCGCGTCGCGCACGAGCGCATGCGCCATGTCGCGCCAGTTCGCCGGCAGCGCGCCACGCACCCGGCGCTCGAACTCGGCGGCCTCGGCCGGAAACACGCGACGATACGCCTGCATGCGGCGATTCCAGTTCTCCTGCGCCGCCGCGCCCGCCTCGCGCGCATCCCACAGCGCGCGAATCGACGATGGAATCTCGAACGGCGCATGCGTCCAGTCGAGCGCGCGGCGCGTGGCTTCGACTTCGTCGGCGGGAAGCGGCGCGCCGTGCACGTCGTGCGTACCGGCCATGTTGGGCGCACCCAGGCCGATCACCGTCTTGCAGCAGATCAAGGTTGGGCGGTCCGACTCGCGCGCTTCCTGCAACGCACGGGACACGTCCTCGACATCGTGGCCATCGACCGCACGCACGACGTGCCAGCCGTACGATTCGAAACGTTTCGGCGTATCGTCGGTGAACCAGCCGTCGACGTGGCCGTCGATCGAAATGCCGTTGTCGTCGTAGAGCACGGTGAGCTTGCCGAGCCGCAGCGTACCCGCGAGCGACGCCGCTTCATGCGACACGCCCTCCATCATGCAGCCATCGCCCGCAAAGACATACGTGCGGTGATCGACGATCTCGTGCCCCGGCCGATTGAATTCACGCGCGAGCAAGGCCTCGGCGAGCGCCATGCCGACCGCATTGGTCAGGCCCTGACCGAGCGGCCCGGTCGTCGTTTCGACGCCGGGCGTCACGCCCACTTCCGGATGCCCCGGCGTCTTGCTGCCCATCTGACGAAAGCGTTTTATCTCGTCGATGGACAAGTCATAGCCGCTCAGATGCAACAGTGCATAGAGGAGCATCGACCCGTGACCGTTCGACAGCACGAAGCGGTCGCGATCCGACCAATCCGGATCGGCGGGATTGTGCTTCAGATGACGCGCCCAGAGCGCGACCGCGATCTCCGCCATGCCCATCGGCATGCCGGGATGACCGGACTTCGCCTGGCTCACGGCGTCGACGGCGAGCATGCGCAACGCGTTCGCCATCTGTCGCGTATCGGGTGAGCGATGAAGTCCGGGCAAAGCCTCAGCGACGGCATTCATGAGATGCCTCCTTACATACGATGATGAGAAACCTTTCTATGCACGCGCGCGCCGGTCGCGCAGTTGCAGGATCATCGGCGTGAAGATGAGCTGCATCGCGAGACCCATCTTGCCGCCGGGCACGACGATCACATTCGGCCGCGACATGAACGAGTCGTGCAGCATCGTCAGCAGATAGGGAAAGTCGATGCCCTTCGGCTTCGCGAAGCGGATCACGACGAAGCTTTCGTCAGGCTGCGGAATCTCCCGCGCGGTGAACGGGTTCGACGTATCCACGGTCGGCACGCGCTGAAAATTCACATGCGTGCGCGAGAACTGCGGACAGATGTAGTTCACGTAATCGGGCATGCGCCGCAGGATCGTATCGACGACGGCTTCATGCGAATAACCGCGCATCGTCTGATCGCGATGCAGCTTCTGAATCCATTCGAGATTGATGATCGGCACGACGCCGACGAGCAGATCCGCATGACGCGCGATATCGACTTTCCCCGTGACGGCGCCGCCGTGCAGGCCCTCGTAGAACATCAAGTCGGTGCCGGGCGTGATGTCCTCCCACGGCGTGAAGGTGCCCGCATCTTGCCTGTAATGCGCGGCTTCGCCTTCATCGTGCACGTAATGGCGATACTGGCCGCCGCCCGTTTCGCCGTAGGTATGGAACAGGCTCTCGAGTTCTTCGAGCAGATTGGCTTCCGGCCCGAAGTGGCTGAAATTGACGAGGCCGTCGCGCTCGCTCTGCTTCATCGCCTCGCGCATGCCAAGACGATCGTATCGATGAAACGCATCGCCTTCGACGATCTGCGCATTGATTTTCTCGCGCCTGAAGATATGCGTGAAGCTCTTCATGACGGTGGTGGTGCCGGCGCCGCTAGAGCCCGTCACCGCGACGATCGGATGCTTGACTGACATGCGCTTGCCTCCCTGCTATAGATGTAATGAGCGCAGTTTCAGATGTCGATTCACGCTTGCGTTTCGGGGAGGAACAACGAGCGTTCCTTGAACAACGGCGACGTGAACGGCTTGTCCTCGCCGCGATCGTATTCGCCGTGATAGCGCTGAATGCGGTCGACTTCATTGCGCGAGCCGAGTATCACCGGCACGCGTTGATGCAGCGCCTTCGGTTCGACATCGAGAATGCGCTCGCGTCCCGTGATCGACAGCCCGCCCGCCTGCTCGACGATGAAGCTCATCGGGCTCGCTTCATAGAGCAGGCGCAGGCGTCCTTCCATCTCGGGCGTCTTGAAGTCGCGCGGATACATGAACACGCCGCCGCGCATGAGGATGCGATGCACTTCCGCGACCATCGACGCGATCCATCGCATGTTGAAGTCCTGCGCGCGGCAACCGGTGCGGCCGTCCTTGCATTCCTGCACGTAGCGGCGCACGGGCGGCTCCCAGAAGCGCTCGTTCGATGCGTTGATCGCGAACTCGCATGAATCTTCGGGGATGCGGATATCGGAATGCGTGAGCACGAAATTGCCGACATCGCGTTCCAGGGTGAAACCGTGCGTGCCGTTGCCGACGGAGAGCACGAGCATGGTCGAAGGGCCGTAGATCGCATAACCCGCCGCGACCTGTTCGCGTCCCGGGCGCAGGAACGACGCATCGTCCGGTGCGTCGCTTTCATCGCCCGCGCGTCTCAGCACGGAGAAGATCGAGCCGACCACGCCGTTGATATCGATGTTCGACGAGCCATCGAGCGGATCGAACGCAAGCAGATACTCGCCGCGCGGATACGGCTCCGGAATCGCATAGACGCGCTCCATCTCTTCCGACACCATGCCCGCGAGCAAGCCGTCCCACTCGCAATGTTGCAGGAAGATATCGTTGGTCACGAGGTCGAGCTTCTTCTGCTCCTCGCCATGCGTGTTGATCGATTGCGCCGAGCCGTGCTGTCCGCCCAGCGCGCCGCGCGTCAATGCGGCCGCGATCGTCTTGATCGATGCGGCCACGTCGATCAGAAGTGCGGACAGACCGCTCGCGGCTTCCGCACCGGGCTTGCGGTCCAGCGTGTCGATCAGGAACTTCGATAAGGTCGTGCGTCCATCCTGCATCGCGCTCTCCTTTCTGCGTTATGAATCGGTGAACACACGGCTCGCGCGGATATCGCTGGCATCGAGTCGCATCAGCGCATCGGCATCGGCGATGCCGTTGCCCGTTTCGGCTGCGGCGAACAGACGATTCGCCTGACGCAAACGCGCGCGATCCAGCGCATTGCGCACCGAGCGCGCATTGGCGAAGTTCGGCTGCCTGATGCGGTGCGCGAGATATGCTTCGAAGGCGCGGCGCGCGTCTTCGTCGAAGCGGTAATGCATGTCGGTCAGCATGTGCTCGGCGATCTGCAGCAGCTCGTCGGGCGCATAGTCCGGAAACACGAGGTGATGCGCGATGCGCGAGCGGAAGCCCGGATTGCTGTGAAAGAACGTCTCCATGCGCGACGCATAACCCGCGAGAATCACGACAAGATCGTCGCGCTGGTTCTCCATGATCTGCAGCAGGATCTCAATGGCTTCCTGTCCGTAATCGCGCTCGTTCTCCGGGCGATACAGGTAATAGGCCTCGTCGATGAAGAGCACGCCGCCCATCGCACGCTTGAGCACTTCGCGCGTTTTGGGCGCGGTATGCCCGATGTACTGACCGACCAGATCGTCCCGCGTCACCGAAACGAGATGATTGCGCCGGATATAGCCGAGCCGATGCAGAACCTGCGCCATGCGCAGCGCAACGGTGGTTTTTCCGGTGCCGGGATTGCCCGAGAAGCACATGTGCAGCGTGGGCGCACCCGACGTGATGCCGAGCGTCTTGCGGGCGCGCTCCACGAGCAGATGCGCGGCGATCTCGCGGATACGCGTCTTGACTGGGGCGAGACCGATGAGGTCCCGGTCCAGCTCCGCCAGCACTTCGCCGATGCGCGATTCGCGATAGAGCGCCATCAGATCGGCTGAGGTTTGAAGAGGCGCTTCTTCGAGCGTGGCTTCGGCGCTCATGATCGATCCTCCTCATCAATAGCGCTCGCCGCTCGGGCGATCGGTTGCGTAGGTGCGGATCGCGTAGCGCTGCACGCGGCTTCTGTCGTCCTGACGTTCGAGGCGGAAGCCTCGTTCCTGTGGTGGGCGGTTCACGATGAACGATAAGCGCATCGTTTCGAAGCCGCGCACCGAGTCGAATGCGTTCACCTTGATGTAGTGATGCGGATACGTCTTGCGGCATTCGTTCACTTCCATCAGCACGCCGGCGGCGTCGTGGAGATCGAACATCGGCAGGGCCCACATTTCCCAATACGTGTTCCGTGGATGCGGGTCATCGGTGAACTCCACTGAGCATGACCAGCCCTGGTCCAGGGCGTAGTTTATTTGTTTGGAGATTTCTTCGTCGGTGAGCGGGGGCAAGAAGGAGAACGTCCCTTGGGTGATGTTCATTTCGATATCCTTAGTATGGTTTCTTCGTGAAATCATGCTTTCGTGTCGGTCCGGGATCCGGCGAAAAAACCCCTACACCGCCGTAGCCGTAACAGCAAAATCCGGCGTATCCGTCGATGCGTAGTTGAAGGTGACATCGCGCCAGGTATCGAGCGCCTGCTTGAGCGGCGTACACGAACGCGCGGCGGCTTCCAGAATATCCGGCCCTTCATTAGCAATATCGCGCCCTTCATTCCGCGCTTTCACCATCGCTTCGAGCGCGACACGATTGGCCGTCGCACCGGCCTGAATACCTTGCGGATGCCCGATCGTGCCGCCGCCGAATTGCAGAATGCAGTCATCGCCGAAGAGATCGAGCAGTTGATGCATCTGTCCGGCGTGAATCCCGCCCGATGCCACCGGCATCACCTTGCGCAACCCCGCCCACGGTTGATCGAAGAAAATGCCGCGCGACAGATCCGGCTCGTTGCGCGCCTCGCGGCACACGTTGTAATAGCCCTGCACCGACAACGGATCGCCTTCCAGCTTGCCTACCGCCGTGCCCGCATGCGCGTGATCCACACCGGCCATGCGCAGCCACTTCGCGATCACGCGAAACGAGATGCCGTGATTGCGCTGCCGCGTGTACGTGCCATGTCCCGCGCGATGCAGATGCAGGATCATGTCGTTGCGACGCGCCCATTTCGACATCGACTGAATCGCGGTCCATCCGATCACCAGATCGATCATCACGATGCACGAGCCCAATTCCTTCGCGAATTCGGCGCGCTCGTACATGTCTTCCATCGTGCCGGCCGTCACGTTGAGGTAGTGGCCCTTCACTTCACCCGTTTCGGCTTGCGCGCGGTTCACCGCTTCCATCGAGAAGAGATAGCGGTCGCGCCAGTGCATGAAGGCCTGCGAGTTGATGTTTTCGTCATCCTTCAGGAAGTCGAGACCGCCTTTCAGTCCTTCATACACGACACGTCCGTAGTTCTTGCCCGACAAGCCGAGCTTCGGCTTGACAGTCGCGCCGAGCAGCGGCCGTCCGTATTTGTCGAGCCGCTCACGCTCGACGATGATGCCCGTTGGCGGACCCTGGAACGTCTTCAGATAGGCAACCGGAATGCGCATGTCCTCGAGACGCAGCGCCTTCAGCGGTTTGAAGCCGAACACATTGCCGATGATGGACGCCGTCAGGTTCGCCACCGATCCTTCCTCGAACAGATCGAGTTCATAGGCGATGTACGCGAAGTATTGCGGCTCGTCGGCGCGCGCGTTCGGCACCGGCTCGACGCGATACGCCTTCGCGCGATACATGTCGCACGCGGTGAGGCGATCGGTCCACACCACGGTCCATGTCGCCGTCGACGACTCGCCCGCCACGGCCGCGGCCGCTTCCTCCGGCTCGACGCCGGCTTGCGGCGTGATGCGAAAGAGCGCGATCACGTCCGTATCCTTCGGCGTGTAATCGGGCTGCCAGTAGCCCATCTCGCGATACTTCATGACACCGGCCGCATAGCGCGAGCGCGGATCGGACGGATTGCGCGCCGCCTCGACGGCGGCCTTGCTGAAGTCGTTCATTCCGTTTCCTCGACAGTGAGATGAGAGTGACGTGCGCCCCGATGTCCCAAGCGACCGTCGCGCTTGTGTGCCGCTGTGATTGCAGACTACGCACTGGCCGCGAGGAAAGGAATTCACGAATAACTTGCCGGACCATAAGCGATGCCTTAGTCGGGATTAGCCCTGATGCGTTTATGGCTGCACGAATGGGACACTTTGTTCTGATTTCGTCACAGTCGGCGCGCATGATGAACCGGCCGCGTTCTTCGGCATCCGCTTCATGCGATTGGCATGACGCTTGCATCGTCGAAACGCCGGCCCCCTCCCGGCCGCCTGGGCGGATTCGTCCGCATCGGCAAATCATTGAAGCGGTAACCGAGGCATCAACCCGACTCATATGGAGGAACGCGCATGCAATGGACTACCCCCAGCTTCACCGATATGCGTTTTGGTTTTGAAATCACGATGTATATCGCCACCCGCTGAACGCGGATCAAACCCGCACGAAGCCGCATCGAAGCAATCGCGGCTACTTCGTGCGGCTACGAATACTTTCGCCGACCATCATGATCTACGAGACCATCGTCACGACCGCGGATCGCGATGGCCGGCCGCACATCGCGCCGATGGGCGTGCGCTTCGAGGATGGTTTCGCGGTACTCGCGCCGTTCCGCCCGTCCACGACGCTCGACAACGTGCTCGCGACGAAGAGCGCCGTCATCAACTTCACGACGGACGTGCGCGTGTTCGCGGGCTGCGTGACGGGCTACGCGCGCGATTGGCCCACGGTCGCCGCGGACAGGGTGCCGAGCGTGCGGCTCGCATCGACGCTCGCGCATACCGAGTTGCGTCTCGCTGAACTTCTCGACGACGAAACACGTCCCACGCTGCGTATGGAATGCGTGCATCGCGCGACACATGCGCCGTTTGCGGGCTTCAATCGTGCGCAGGGCGCTGTCGTCGAAGGCGCGATTCTCGTGAGCCGTCTGTTCATGCTGCCGCCGGAGAAGGTGGACAGCGAGATTGCGTATCTGAAGATCGCAATCGACAAGACCGCGGGCGACGCCGAGCGCGAAGCATGGCAATGGCTCTTGCAGGCAATCGAGGCGCATCGCGCCAGGGCGCTTACCTGAAGCGTCTTTCGTGGCATTTCCACCGGAGTTTTGACGATGACCGCACTGCTCGCGAGCGTCCGCTCGGCCGACGAAGCATTCGATGCCGCGGACGCGGGGGCCGAACTGATCGACCTGAAGGAACCGGGCGCGGGCGCGCTGGGCGGGGTCGCGATCGGCGATATTGCGCATATCGTGAAGGTATTGCGTGCGCGCTATGCGGTGCGGCCGATCAGCGCGACCATCGGCGACTTGCCCAATGATGCGCTCGGCGAGATGACCGCGCGCGTGCTCGACGTCGCGGCGACGGGTGTCGATTATGTGAAGGTCGGCGTGACGCCGGGCGCGGGAGCTTCGGCGTGCCTGCGGCATCTGGCGAGCTTGCCGGCGGCGGTGGTGCCGGTGTTTCTTTCTGACGATGGCGTCGATCGCGAGCTGGCTATGCTTGCGGCGCAACTAGGGTTTGTCGGCATCGTGTTCGACACGGCGAGCAAGAACGGGCGCACGTTGTTCGATTGCGTCGATGCGGGGGTGCTTGCTTCGTGTATCGCCGATGCGCGGGCTCGCGGGACGATGATTGCAGTCGCCGGGTCGCTGGGCTGGGGCGATCTCGAGAGGATTCTTTTGCTTTCGCCGGATATCGCAGGGTTTCGGGGGGCGTTGTGTGATGAGCTTGGCGGGCGGCGGGGGAGGCTTGATCCCAAGCGGGTGGAGAAGTGGGTTCGGGCATTGCATGGGGGGGGTGGCATTGGGCTTTAGTCGGGAGGTTCAGGCTTTCGCCGGATCGCGTATTGGCATTGATTTATTAGCACTGCCCCTGTGCGGGGCGGCAGTCACTTTCTTTGCTGCTACAAAGAACGGCTTTCGCCGGATCCCGTTTTCTTTTTGGTCTATTAGCACTGCCCCTGTGCGGGGCGGCAGTCACTTTCTTTGCTGCTGCAAAGAAAGTAACCAAAGAAAGCAGCTCCACACGCCCGCGGTCACACGCAGTTTG
>NZ_JALQDH010000056.1:0-4024 GCF_023631365.1 Caballeronia sp. INML2
TGCTTTCTTTGGTCACTTTCTTTGCAGCAGCAAAGAAAGTGACTGCCGCCCCGCATAGGGGCAACGCTAATAAACCAATAACAAAATGGGATCCAGCGAAAAAACCGCAACCTCAAACCGCAACATTCAACAACCGATCCCGCATAACATCAGCATCTCCTTTACTAAAAATCTCAACAATATAATTGGCATCCCGCACATAAGCGGGAAACCGCCGGTCCAAAATGCCTCGCGCGGCCAGCGCCTCCAACGGGGCACTTGCATCGACATCGCAAGACTTCACGATCATCAACCGCTCCGCATTGAGCAAGGAAGAAAGCCACGCGGCAAGGCTATCGGAAGTGGTATCCCAGTTCGTCATCGAATCGGGCGTCGCCCGCATCAGATCCGTCGGCACCCACACCGCGACGCGCCCATCGCGCAATGCCCCGCGAATCCGATGCTCGTTCGACGCGAGCACGAGCTCCGGCACCACGCCCTGCATCAGAATCGCGTATTGCGCCATCGCGAGCAGGCACATGTTGTGAGCCGCGAGATCGTCGAAATGCCATTCGTGCTGATACTGCCGCACCGCGTCCGCAAAATCGCCGCCGCCCGGCACGATCACGACACGCCCGCCGCCCACTTCCCAGAGCCGCGTCAGCCACTCGCGCAGCGCCGGATCGTGGCTCAGGCTACCCCCGATCTTCACCACCCACATATTCCTGTCCTCGTTCGATGATGCCGCCGGGCCACGCACCCGCTCCGATACCCCATCCTTACTCCGCTATATTCCGCACGCTCTTACGCCGCGCGCGGCGCCGCATCGGCGTGGGAACGGGCTTCGTTGCCTGCCGCGCCCTTCGCCGCCATCGACGCCAAAAGCGCGACCGCCACGCTCGGCGCGCACGTCGATACCCATTCGGCACGCGTCGCGTCGTCGTCCGCGACGCCCGCGAGCCGCGCGAAATCGATATAACTGCGCGCCTCCTGCCGCGCCAGCGCCGCCGCCAGAAAGCGCCCGCAGCCCGCGCCGACGATCGGTGCAGCGGCCAGCGCCGCATCCCGCGCGATCACGCGCGCGAGATTCGTTTCGAGCGCGCGCAACTGTTCGTGCCGCCAGTTCTGCGCGAAACGCCGCCATTCGGAATCGCTCGCATCGGCGGCGTCGCGGCCGATCATCCGCGCGATACGCGCGCGGCTCGCGGCTTCCGTCTTCGGTCCGTTGTCGGCGCTCGGATGCTGGTCGTGCTCGGGCCACAACTCGCCCGTCAGACGATAGACATCCGCGGTCGTCGCGAACCATTCGTTCATCACGCCGGTCGTTTCGCCGCGAAACGCGATGCGATGCGCGACCCCGCACAACGGCGTACGCACGATGCCCTGATAAACCAGCTCGCCGCTGACGAGCCGCTCGGCGTCGTTCGCGCCGCGCGCCAAGACACGGCCGCCGACGATCGGGATGATGTCCGTCGTCGTGCTGCCGATATCGATCAGCACCGCATCCGGGATGCACGTCGCGACCCATCGCGCGGTCGCGAGCCAGTTCGCCGATGCGACCTTGCGCCAGCCGTCGGCGCATGCCGAACGCGCGAGCCAGCCGGCGTCGCCGGCGAAAAACATCGTGCGCGGCCCGAGCCGCTGCGCGAGCGTGCGCGTCAATGTGCGCACGCCTTCGGCGCGGTCGGCGAAGAGATCGACCATTTCGCCCGTCATCGTGACGGCGTGACGCGCGGCGGCATCGGCGGCGGCGGGCCAGCGCTCGAACATGGCGTCGATCACGCGTTCCAGATGCGCGATGCCCTGCCAGAGCGGACATGCCCATTGCGCGACATCGGCGAGCACGCCCGCGCGCGTCGCCATCGACACCTTGACGTGCGCGCCGCCCACGTCCCAGCCGAACACCGGCGCATCCGCTGATGTCGACGCCGTCATGACGCCGCTCCGCCGCACGCGCGCAGCAATCCGGCATCGCCATCGAAACCGGGCACGCGATGCGCCGCGAGCAGTTCCGCCGCGAGATTCCTGCCGCCGCGCCGGCTCAATTCCGCATACGCGACCGTGAGACGCGGATTCACTTCAATCACGACCGGCCCGCGCTCCGGATGCCAGACGACGTCGATGCCTGCGAAACCGCGCAAACCCGGAAGCGCTTCGGCGACCCGCAGCGCGAGCCGCTCGAGCGCGCGCCCTTGCGGACCATGCCGGTCGATGCGATCGACATCGACGCCATCGAACTGCACGATGCGCGCGCGGCGTCCCGATCCCGCCGCATCCGACAAACCGATGCGCTGACGATTGATGCTCACGAGCCGCGACAGCCGTTCGCGGCAAATCAGCGAAAGGCTCAGCGGCTCGCCGTCGACCCATTCCTGCAATACGGGATTGCGCCCCGCTTCCGCGCGCGCTTCGTATTCGGCGCGCGCGGCGGCGAGATCGTCATAGACGTAGGTGTCGAGGCCGCCCGCGCCGTCGTCGGGTTTGACGACCCAGCGTCGCCCGATTGCGGCGGCTGCGTTCTCCGGTTCGAGCGCGGGCGTCGCGTGGATGCTGCGCGCGGCGAGGCACGCGGCGGTTGCGCTCTTGCTCGATGCCGCGCGGATCGCTTCCTTCGCGCAGCCGAGCCAGCGCGCCTGGCCGACGGCGTCGTAGAGTTTGAGCAGCAGCCCGTCGCACTCGGGCGCGACGATGCAGGCATAGTCGTGCTCGCGCGCCACGCGGGCGACGAAGCGAATGACCGGCTCGCCGGGCTGGGCGCGCACGTAACCTTGCGCGTCGTCGATCTGCTCGAAGCGCGAGCTGGCGACGGTCACCTCGATGCCCGGAAGTGCACGCAGATCGGCGGCGATGGCGTCGCGCATCACGCGGCCCTCGACGATCAGCGCGGAGAGGTCGGCGAGGCTGCCTGCGCCTGCCGCGTCCGGATCGATGCCGCCGCCGGTGAGATACTCGAATACAAAGATCTTGGTCAAAGGAAAGCCATCCATGCAGGTGATACCCGTTCTCGATCTGCTCGACGGCCACGCGGTACGCGCGGTGCGCGGCGAGCGTTCGCGTTACCGGCCGATCCAGTCCTCGTTGTGCGCCACGAGCGATCCTGTCGCGATCGCCCGGGCGCTCGTCGCCGCCACCGACGCGCGCACCGTGTACGTCGCCGATCTGGGCGCGATCCTGCAGCGCGGCGCGCACGACCGTGCGCTCGCCGCCATATGCGACGCCCTCGGCGACGGCGTGCGCATCTGGCTCGATGCGGGCTTCACCGCATTCGCGCCGATGCGTGCGCTCGTCGAACGCATCGCGGGGCTGACGCGGTCTTCGACGCCCGCCGCGATCGTGCCCGTGTTCGGCACCGAGACGCTGCTCGACATCGGCGCGATCGCTGAGGCCTCGGCGTGCGGCCTGGAGCCGATCCTCTCGCTCGACTATCGCGGCGGGCGCGCGCTCGGTTCCGTGCATGCCGAAAGTGCTTTCTGGCCGTCGCGGGTGATCGTGATGACGCTCGATCACGTTGGCGCGCATGCCGGGCCTGATCTCGACACTTTCGCTTCCGTGCGTGCGCTCGCCGGCGCGCGGGAAGTGATCGGCGCGGGCGGCATCCGTCACGTCGATGACCTCGCTCTTGCTTCTGGCAGCGGCGCCCATGCGTGGCTCGTCGCTTCCGCGATTCACGATGGCACCGTGGCGCGGTGCGATGTGCATCGCAGGGCTTTCGGGCGATGAACTCAATATCTATGCCAAGGGCTTGGCGGCTTTGGTGGGGCTGTAATCCTTTGGCAAGAAGCTGTTGCATCACGTGGTGCATGGGTGACAGTGTGTTGCATTGCGGAGCAGGTTTTTGTTTCTCTTGTTTTTTTGCTTTCGCTGGATCCCGTATTCGTGTTGGTCTATTAGCACTGCCCCTATGCGGGGCGGCAGTCACTTTCTTTGCTGCTGCAAAGAAAGCAACTGTATTGAGAGTCAAGTGCTGGGTCACAAGTGATCGTGATGTGGGGGATTCCAGGGGGTGCGATCGCGCATCATGGCGTTGAGCTGAGTAAGGAGCTTG
>NZ_JALQDH010000057.1:0-199020 GCF_023631365.1 Caballeronia sp. INML2
GAGCTCGAGGCTCAGTCAACTGTTCGGGTTCAAAGCGGTAAGGAGAAGCGGCGCCACCAGCTTTCTTTCGGGCTGCGAGCCCATGTAACACAAACGGGCTACCGCTTCGAGTAAGTGGAAAGATAGTTTCCGAATACTTGGAGTCAATATACAAGTAACCAAAGAAAGCAGCTCGAGACGCCCGCGGTCACACGCAGTTTAGCCATGCTTGCCATGTGACCGTGGGCTGCCTAAGTGTCGCCCTCAAAGGACCCGCCGGGCTTGGATCGCGCACGGTCTGACTAGCTAGTACTCAAAAGAAGCTGGTTCAGCACCAAATAGCTCCGGCACAGCGCTACGCGCTGCCGCCGGGTCAACAAGGGAAACCAACGGATAACCAATGCAGTGAGATCGAGGCGCTAGTAAGGAAGCACGAGCAGACCCGATTGACCCATCGGCCGCGAAGCGGGCCGGAGCCATTTGGCGCTGAGCCAGTGAGTCAAGCGGTGCGAGGCGACAGACCGTGCGCGATCCAAGCCGGGTTAGTCCTATGAGGGCGACACTTAGGCAGCCCACGATCGCCTGGCACGCGTGGCCAATCTGCGTGTGACCGCGGGCGTCTCGAGCTGCTTTCTTTGGTTACTTTCTTTGCAGCAGCAAAGAAAGTGACTGCCGCCCCGCATAGGGGCAACGCTAATAAACCAAAAAGAATACGGGATCCAGCGAAAAAAACCGCAAAAAGCAAAAAGAAAACCGGCATAAACCTTGCTCCAAAGCACGACCATGCCCGATTCCCCCACAACATCGAACGCCCAGGCCGCAGGCGCAAACCTTTGGACCTGTCCATTCTGCCCATTGCTATGCGACGACATCACGCTCGCACCAACCGGCGACCAGCGGCTCGCAGCGCCGCACACCGCCTGCACCAGGCTCGAGGCGTCGCTTGCCCACTTCGGTCCGCAGGACGCAAACCGCCACCCCGCGATCGACGGGCAACCCACCGATCTCGCGTCGGCGCTCTCGCAGGCCGCGGCGATCCTATCGAGCGCACGTCGGCCGCTCTTCGGCGGACTCGCGACCGACGTGGCCGGCGCACGCGCGCTCTATGAACTCTGCGCGCAGTGCGGCGCGATCCTCGATCATCTGCACGGCGATACGCTCGCGGATAGCAACCGCGCCCTGCAAGACCGCGGTTCCTTCTTCACGACGCTATCGGAAGTGCGCTCACGCGCCGATCTCGTCATCGTGTTCGCATGCAGGCCCTCGCAACGCTATCCGCGCTTCTACGAACGCGCCATCGGCGAAGGACGCGACGTGAACATCGTATTCGTCGGATGCGACATCGATGAAGCAGCGCATGCACGCGCCGAAGCGATTCTGCGCGACACCGATCCCTTCGATACGCTCGCGCTGTGGTCCGCGCATGTCGAAGGCGGCCGCCCGATTCCGACACCCGATCTCGTCGCGCTGACCGAGCGCATCAAGACGGCGCACTATACGGCCTTCGTCTACGAGCCATCGGCATTCGCCGGCCCTCATGCGGCGCTTGCAATCGAAGCGCTGCAACGCATCGTGAAAGCAATCAACCGCACCGCGCGCGCCGGCGCGCTCGCGCTGACCGGCGACGACGGCGCCGCCTCCGTCAATCAGGCGATCACATGGCTCTCGGGCTTTCCGCTGCGCACGCGCGTCGCATACGGCATGCCGCTGGATCACGATACGCATCGCTATCGCACTGAAACGCTCCTGCGCCGCGGTGAAATCGATGCGCTGCTCTGGGTCTCGAGCTTCGCGCCCGAGCCGCTGCCCGCCTCCCTCGCCGACGACGTGCCCGCGATCATCCTCGGCCATCCATCGACGCAAACGCCCGCGCGCAAAGGCCCGACCGTGTTCATTCCGGTCGCGACGCCCGGCATCGACAGCGGCGGACATCTGTTTCGCGTCGATACGTCCGTGGTCGCGCCGCTCGCCGCCGCGCGCAGTGTCGTCTTGCCGACGGTCGCTTCGATCGCTTCGCAACTCGCGCAGGCACGGAGGCCATCATGAGCCTCGCGCGTCTCAAGGGCGGCACGCTCTACGATCCGGCGAACGGCGTGAATGGCGAGAAGCGCGACATCTATATCCGCGACGGACGCATCGTCGATCATGCGCAAGCAGAAAGCATCGAACGTGATTTCGATGCCAACGGCATGATCGTGATGGCGGGCGGCATCGACCTGCATTCGCATATCGGCGGCGGCAAGACTAATCTGTCGCGCCTGTTGCTGCCGGAAGATCATCGCGACGATCCGCGCGCCGTGCCCGATCGCCCGAACGAAGGCCGCTACATGCGCCTGCCTTCATGCGGTGTGTGCGCGCCGGGCACGCTCGCCGCAGGTTATCGCTATGCGGAAATGGGCTATACGGCCGCGTTCGAACCGGCGATGATCGCCTCGAACGCGCGGCATGCGCATCTGGAAATGGGCGACACGCCGATCATCGATCACGGCGCCTACGTGATGATGGGCAATGACGAGCTCTTCCTTCAGATGCTCGCCGCCAACGAAGATTTCGAGCGCCTGCGCGATTACGTCGGCTGGACGATCAATTCGAGCAAGGCGCTCGGCGTGAAGGTCGTGAATCCCGGCGGCATTTCGGCGTTCAAATTCAATCAGCGTTCGCTCGATGTCGATGAAAAACACGTGCACTACGGCATCACGCCGCGCGATGTATTGAAGACGCTCACACGCGCGCTGACCGATCTGCGCGTGCCGCATCCGCTGCATGTGCATGCAAGCAATCTCGGCGTGCCGGGCAATATCGAATCGACGATCCGAACGATGGATACCGCCGAAGGCCTGCCCATTCATCTGACGCATATCCAGTTCCATAGCTATGGCACCGAAGGCCCGCGCAAGTTCTCGTCGGGCGCGCGGGCGATCGCCGAAGCGGTGAACGCGCGGCCCAATGTGACGATCGATGTCGGCCAGATCATCTTCGGTCAGACGGTCACGGCATCAGGCGACACGATGATGCAGTTCAAGAACGCACCGATGGCCCGGCCGCGAAAATGGGCCCTCGGCGATATCGAATGCGATGCGGGCTGCGGCGTCGTGCCGTTCAAGTATCGCGAAGAGAGCTTTGTGAACGCGCTGCAATGGATCATCGGGCTGGAAATCTTTCTGCTCGTCGACGATCCGTGGCGCGTATCGATGACCACCGATCATCCGAACGGCGCGCCCTTCACGAGCTATCCGCATCTGATCCGCTTGCTGATGGACAAGTCCTTTCGCGACGCGCAACTCGACACGCTGCACGCCGATGCGAAGACCACGACCGCGCTCGCCGAAATCACGCGCGAATTCTCGCTCTACGAGATCGCGATCATTACGCGCGCCGGTCCCGCGAAACTGCTCGGTTTGAAAGATCGCGGTCATCTCGGCGCAGGCGCGGCGGCGGATATCGCCGTATATCGCGACGACGCCGATCGCGAGCGCATGTTCACATCGCCCGCTTATGTGTTCAAGGATGGCGAACTGATCGCGCGCGACGGCACGCTGCTCGCGACGCCGACCGGCGGCATTCATTACGTGAGCCCGGACTACGACCGCGCGATCGAAAAGCGCGTGCGAGATTTCGCGCAGAAGAATCTCGCGACACGCTTCGAAAATATCGCGATCGGCGACGACGAAATCTGCGCATGCTGCAACGGCGGGCGGCTCTTGCCCGTCGCGTGCTTCGCGGCGAGCGGGAGTTGACGCATGCGCATCAACGATACGCAGATCGACGACACCTTTGCCGAAGCCTTCCCGATGAAGGCGACCCGCCTCGTCATCACCGCGCATACGCCGACGTGGGCGCGCCATGCGGCCAATTCGCTGACGGGGTTCGCTACGTCCGTCATCGATTGCGGCTGCGAGGCGGGCATCGAACGCGATCTCACGGGCGATGAAACGCCCGATGGCAGGCCGGGCATCTCGGTCCTGATCTTCGCGATATCGTCGAAGGAATTGGCCAAGCAGATCGCGCGGCGTGTCGGCCAATGCGTGCTGACATGCCCGACGACGGCGGTCTATGGCGGCATCGATCCCGCCAACACGCGCGCACCGCTCTCCGACAATGCGCCGCTCGGCGCTGGCCTGCGCTTTTTCGGCGACGGCCATCAGATCTCGAAAGTCCTCGACGGCACGCGTTACTGGCGCGTGCCGGTGATGGACGGCGAGTTCGTCTGCGAGGAATTTACCGCGACCGTGAAGGCGGTCGGCGGCGGCAACCTGCTGTTTCTTGCGCGCGATATCGACAGCGCCTTGCAAGCTGCGGAGTCCGCCGTCGCCGCGATGCATCGGTTGCCGAACGTCATCACCCCGTTTCCGGGCGGCGTCGTGCGCTCGGGCTCCAAGATCGGCTCGAAATACGCGGGCGCGGCCGCATCGACCAATGATGCGTTCTGTCCGACGCTCGTCGGTTTGTCGAAGAAAAGCGAGCTGACGCCGGACGTCGCGTGCGTGCTCGAAATCGTGATCGACGGCCTCACCGACGCCGATGTCGGCGCCGCGATGACAGCCGGCATCGCGGCCGCAACGAACATCGGCCGCGCGGGCGGCGTCCTGCGCATTTCCGCAGGCAATTACGGCGGCAAGCTCGGGCCCTATCACTTCAAGCTGCACGAGCTGTCTAAAGATATCGACGGGAGCCGCGCATGAACGCGATCACGTTGCGCGTAAAAAATGCGCCGGGCTTTCGCGTCGACGGGTCGAAATTACTGCCTGTCGAACTTGCGGCTGCTTCGCGGGCCGACTTGCCTCGCGTCGTCCTGCAAGGCGCCGGCGAAACGTGCGCGCTCGGCGATCTCTTCGATATCGCGCTGACGCAGGATGACAAGCCCTCGCTCACGATCGAAGGCGACGCGTGCTGGCTCGATCGCATCGGCGCGAACATGACCGAAGGCACGCTCACGGTGCAGGGCAACGCAGGCGATTACGCGGGCTTGAAGATGTCCGGCGGCGAGTTGCACATTGAGGGCGATGCAGGTGCTTTCGCCGCGTGCGAGATGCAAGGCGGCCGTCTGTCGATTCACGGCGACGCGGGCGATTTCGCGGCGGGCGCGCTGCCCGGCGACATGGAAGGCATGGCGGGCGGCACACTCGCGATTCACGGCAACGCGGGCGCGCGCCTCGCGGACCGCATGCGGCGCGGGACGGTGCTCGTCGCGGGCGATGCAGGCGATTTCGCGGCGTCGCGGCTGATCGCGGGATCGGTCTGCGTCGGAGGGGAAGTGGGCGCACACTTGGGATACGGCATGCGGCGCGGCACGGTGTTACTGACACATGCGCCATCTCGCATTCCGCCGACTTTCACCGAGGGCGGGCGCGGCTTCGACGTGTTCTGGCTGCTCTTCACGCGGATGCTCGCGCGCGAGCGCACACGCGGGCTTGCGTCATTCGCGGCATTGGCCGGCGATGTGTTGCCGCGACGCTACGCCGGCGACCTCGCCGTGGATGGACGGGGGGAATTGCTGATCGCCAATTCTTAGACAGGCGAGAAAAATGCAGATTGAATCGTCGGAAACGAAAACCATTTTCACGGGAGGCAGGGCATGAGCACCGCGCGGACAACCGCGACCTCGCGCGACGGCAGCATCGATGCCGCTGGCGAGCGTTACGCGCGCCCGATGATCGCATTGCACTGGCTCATGGCGATTGCGATCATCGCGATGCTGTGCATCGGCTTCTATATGGTCGGTCTGCCGCGCGGGCTGCCGTTCAAGTCGGACCTCATAAACTTCCACAAGTCGCTTGGAATCACCGCTTTCCTGCTGGTGCTGATCCGCATCCTGGTACGCCTGGCTTATGGCCGGCCGCCTCTGCCGCCGATGCGAACGTGGCAACGCGCCGCCGCGAGCATTACGCAGGCTCTTTTATATGCAGGCATGGTGGCGATGCCGCTCACCGGATATCTCGGCTCGTCGTTCAACAAGTTCGGCACGAAGCTCTGGGGCATTGCGCTGCCGCAATGGGGCTGGGACGACAAGCACCTTCGGGAGATTTTTTTCGGCATCCACGGATATCTCGCGTGGATCATGGCCGCGCTGGTCATCCTGCATTTTCTCGGCGCGATGAAGCATCAACTGATCGACCGCGACGGTCTCTTGCGGAGGATGTTGCCTTGAAAATACGCGTGCTCGGTTCATCGGCGGGCGGCGGCTTTCCGCAATGGAACTGCAACTGCCGCAATTGCGACGGCGTGCGGCGCGGGACGATCGCGGCGCGCGCGCGCACGCAGTCGTCCATTGCCGTCACCGATAACGGCGAGGACTGGCTGCTCGTCAACGCATCGCCGGATATCCTGGCGCAGATCGCGGCGAATCCCGAACTGCAGCCCGCGCGCCGTGTGCGCGATACCGGCATCGCGGCCGTCGTCACGATGGATGCGCAGATCGATCACGTCACGGGCCTGCTGATGCTGCGCGAGCGCGGCGCGCCCTTGCCGCTTTATACGACCGACGCCGTGTGGCAAGACCTCTCGACGGGCTTTCCGGTCACGTCGATTCTGTCGCATTACTGCGGTGTGGAGCACAGGCGCATCGCGCTCGATGGCGCATCGTTCTCCGTACCCGAACTGCCGCGCGTCGCCATCGACGCGTTGCCTTTGTCGAGCAAGGCGCCGCCTTATTCGCCGCATCGCGATGCGCCGGAAACGGGCGATAACATCGGCCTCATGTTCACGAATACGGCCACAGGCAGGCGCGCGTTCTATGCACCGGGTCTCGGCGCACTGGAACCGCACGTGCTCGATGCGATGCGCGAAGCGGACCTGCTGCTCGTCGACGGCACCGTGTGGACCGACGACGAAATGATCGCGCTGAAGCTCACGAAGAAGACCGGCAGGGACATGGGCCATCTCGCGCAGAGCGGCGCGGGCGGCATGATCGAAGTGCTGGATTCGATCGATCGCGCGGACGTCCGCAAGGTGCTGATCCACATCAACAACACGAACCCTATCCTCGTCGAGGATGGACCCGAACGACGCATTCTGTCGGAGCACGGCATCGAAGTCGCGCACGACGGCATGAGCTTCGAGCTATGACACTCGCACTGGATACTGGAGACCGCCCGATGTTCGATCCGATGCTCAACCCGACCACAGGCCCGATCTTCACCGCGGTGAAGGACGACGGGCCCGCGTGGACGCGCGAGGAATTCGAAGCGCAGTTGCGCGCGAAGGGCACGGCGTATCACATTCATCATCCATTCAACGTGACGATGAATAGCGGCGGCTCTTCGAAGGAACAGATTCGCGGCTGGGTCGCGAACCGCTTCTACTACCAGATCAACATTCCGCTGAAGGATGCGGCGGTGATGTCGAATTGTCCCGATCGCGAAACGCGCCGACGCTGGGTGTTGCGCATTCTCGATCACGACGGCTACGGCGATCAGCCGGGCGGCATCGAGGCATGGGCGCGTCTCGGCGACGCAGTGGGCCTGTCCCGCGACGATCTATGGTCGCTGAAGCTCGTGACGCCGGGCGTGCGCTTCGCCGTCGATGCGTACGTGAACTTCGCGCGGCGCGCGCCGTGGCAGGAATCGGTGTGCTCGTCGCTCACCGAGATGTTCGCGCCGCAGATTCACAAGGATCGTCTCGCGACGTGGCCCGAGCATTACAAGTGGATCGAGCCGGAAGGGCTTTTGTATTTCCGCTCGCGCGTGTCGCTTGCCCAGCGCGACGTCGAGCACGGTCTCGAAGTGACGCTCGCGCATTTCACGACGCGTCAGGCGCAGCAACGCGCGCTCGATATCCTGCAATTCAAGCTCGACATTCTCTGGACCATGCTCGATTCGATCGAAAAGGCTTTCCCGCAATGAGCGACATCAATCCGACGCAACGCAAGCAAGAAGCCGTCGAAGCGCCCGACGATTCGTTGCATCCGAAGCTAAAACGCCTCTTTCGACTGCAATGGGAGCCGGCGCAGGATGCGCATGTGCTGCTTTATCCCGAAGGCATGGTGAAGCTCAATCAAAGCGCCGCGCAGATTCTTCTGCGTTGCGACGGCACGCGCGATATCCCCGCGCTCGTCGCGGATCTGGAACAGGCGTTCAACGCGTCCGGCCTCGGCGACGACGTGCGCGCGTTCATCGCCGGGGCGCGTGCGCGCGGCTGGCTGGAGTAGCGTCATGACCGACTTGTCCGAACCGATCGCGAAACCCGAGCACGAAGGCGCGCCGATTGCGCCGCCGCTGTGGCTGCTCGCGGAGCTGACGTATCGCTGTCCGCTGCATTGCGTGTTCTGCTACAACCCCGTGAATTACGCCGACCATACGCGCGAGCTCGATACCGCTCAATGGATCGACGTATTGCGTCAGGCGCGCGCGTTGGGCGCGGCGCAACTCGGCTTCTCCGGCGGCGAGCCGCTCTTGCGCGACGATCTCGAAACGCTCGTCGGTGAAGCACGCAAGCTGGGTTTCTATACGAATCTCATCACGTCGGGCATTGGCCTGACGGAGAAGCGCATCAGCGCGCTGCAGGAAGCCGGGCTCGATCACATCCAGCTTTCGTTTCAGGATTCATCGCAGGAACTCAACGACTTTCTCTCCAGCACGAAGACCTTCGACTACAAGAAGCGCGTCGCGACGCTCATCAAGGCGTATGGCTTTCCGATGGTGCTCAACTGCGTGCTGCATCGTTATAACCTGCCGCATATCGGACGCATCATCGACATGGCGCTCGCGATGGGCGCCGAATATCTCGAGCTCGCGAACACGCAGTACTACGGCTGGGCGCATGCGAACCGCGCGCAGCTCATGCCGACGAAAGAGCAACTCGACGAAGCGGAGGCCGTGGTCGAGCGCTATCGCAAGGAGATCGGCGACAGGTGCAAGATCTTTTTCGTCGTGCCCGATTACTACGAACGCCGGCCCAAGCGCTGCATGAACGGCTGGGGCTCGGTGTTTCTCGGCATCGCGCCCGATGGCGCCGCGCTGCCGTGCCACACCGCGCGCTCGCTGCCGGGCCTCACGTTTCCGAACGTCACCGAGATGCCGCTCAAGGACATCTGGTACGAGAGCGATGCGTTCAATCGCTTTCGCGGCTTCGGCTGGATGAAGGAGCCGTGCCGCAGTTGCGACGAGAAAGCCATCGACATGGGTGGCTGCCGCTGTCAGGCGTATCTGTTGACGCAGGACCCCGCGAATGCGGACCCGGTGTGCGACAAGTCCCCGCATCACGAGCGCGTGATCGAAGTGGTGCGCGCGGCATCGGCGAGGCAGGAACCGCAGGAGCAACCCATCGTCTTTCGCAACGATGCGAACTCGAAACGCATCGCGGCGCTTGCTCGCGATAATGGTTCAGAAGAAGGAGAAGACAAGCCATGATTGCCGACATCTCCGTGCTGCTCGTGGACGATCACGCCGTCGTGCGTGAAGGCTACAAGCGTCTGCTCGAACTGAGTCCCGACGTGAGCGTCGCGGGCGAAGCGGCGGATGCGGCCGAGGCTTACCAGAAGTTTTGCGCGTTGCAGCCGGATGTCGTGGTGATGGATCTCGCGCTGCCCGGCGCGAGCGGCATCGAGGCGATGCGGCGCATGCTGGCGCGCGAGCCGCATGCGCATGTGCTGATCTTCAGCGTGCATGAGGAAGCGATCTTCGTGCGGCGCGCGCTCGATGCCGGAGCGCGCGGCTATGTCACGAAGGCGAGCGCCCCTGACGTGCTCGTCGAAGCGGTGCGATCCGTCGCGCGCCGCGCGTGCTATCTGAGTCCGGATATTTCGCAGGCGCTGGCCTTGCGCGCGACGATTCAGGAAGGCCCCCCGGGACGGCAGTTATCCGCGCGCGAGTTCGAAGTGCTGCGTCTGCTCGTGCAGGGTTATACGCTGCCGAGCATCGCGGAGAAGCTGGGCCTGAGTCAGAAGACGGTCGCGAATCATCAATCGGTGATCCGCCAAAAGTTCGGCGCGGACAACGGCGTGCAACTTGCGCAGATCGCGAATCGCCTGGGCCTTCACTTCGCCGATTTCGCTTCGTCCGCCGCTGCGTCGTTCGGCCCCGAAGTCGGCAACGGCAGTCCTGCCTGAGCCGGCACGCGCGCGCAAAAAAGGAAGCCGCCGCCCGGCTCGCTCGCGATCTGAAGCGTCCCGCCGAGCGCTTCGACACGCTCGCGCATGCCGATCAGACCGAGCCCGTTGCGCGGCTTCGCGAGATCAACGCCCGGCCCGTCGTCGGCCATCGTCACGACGATTTCCTGCGGCGCGCGCGCCAGATAAATCTCCACGCGTGAGCGCCGCGCGAACTTCGACACGTTCGTAAGCCCTTCCTGCACGAGCCGGTACAGCGTGATGTTGAGCGCATCGCTCAGATTGTCGAAGTCGCCTTCGACGGCGAGCGTAAATGTCGCATCGGGCAAGCGCTCGCGCCAGCCATCGACGCAATGTTCGAGCGCGGTCGGCAAACCGAATTCATCGAGCCCGATGGGACGCAGCCTGCGAATCATCCCGCCGATCTCGCGATACACGTGCGTCGCGCTGTGCATCAGCGACAGCGACAGCCGATGCACCTCCGCCTCGCGCCCCGCCGACAGGTCGCGGATACGCCCGGCATCGAGCGACATGGCGTTGAGATACTGGCCGAGCTCGTCGTGCAATTCGCGCGCGAGATGGCGACGCTCGGTTTCCTGTGCCGCGATCGCCTGACTCGCGAGCCGCCGGTTCTCCGCGAGCAGATGCTCGGCCTCTTCTTCCAGCACGCGTCGCCGGCGCACTTCCGACTGCGCCTCGCGATAGCGGCGCCACGCGAACCACGCGAAGCCGATCGCGAGCACGACGAGCGTCGGCGGCAATTCGTCGAGCTGGAAGCGCTCGGCCCTGCGCGTCAGGCGAAACGCGTACTCGCTGAAGTCAAAGCGTGCGAAGAGCGCGGCGGCGACGAGCGTGTTCGCGATCACGCAGGCCAGATCGCGCCATGCCGGCGAGCGCGGCGCGCGACGGTCGGCGTCTTTCGCGAGAGAGGGCAAGGATTCGGATGGCATCACGGAATGCATTCTACGCACGGCGTCATCGCGCGGTGCGGTAGCGGGAACGCATTTGGGAACGCTTCCCTGCGCGATCGGGAAAACCTCCCGGTCCATCCGTTCATTCTTATGCGACGCTTTCATTGAGAGAACAATCCCGACGCGTGGATCGAACGATAAGAGGAGACGACCGATGAGGAGCATGCCGCGCCTGCCCGCGCCCGCGCATCCGTTCAAACCCCGAGCAGGGCTGCGGCTCATCTTCGGCGGCGCGTTCGCGAGCATCACCGTGGCTGCGTGGGCGCAAACGCCTCCATCGACCAATGCGGCCGAAGCGCCGCCCGCTGCCTCGGCAGCGCAGGCGCAAACGCCGCCGGACACGGAGTTGCCCACGATCGTCGTGGTCGGCACCACGCCGCTCGTCGGCGTCGGCACACCGCTCGAAAAGGTGCCCGCGAACGTGCAGACCATCAAGGGCTCGGAGATCGAGGCGCAGCATACGCCCACGATCGCCAACTACCTGGAAAAGAACGTCGTCAGCGTCGATACCAACGATGCCCAGGGCAATCCGTGGCAGACCGACATCAACTATCGCGGCTTTACCGCTTCGCCGCTGCTCGGCACGCCGCAAGGGCTGTCGGTGTTCATGGACGGCGTGCGCATCAACGAGCCCTTCGGCGATGTCGTCAACTGGGACCTGATTCCGCAGGCCGCGATCCAGACGATGCAGATCATCCCCGGCTCGAACCCGACCTTCGGCCTGAACACGCTCGGCGGCGCGGTCGCCGTAACCACCAAGAACGGCCGCAGCAATCCCGGCGGCAATGTGGATGTCGGCTTCGGCTCGTTCGGGCGCAAGTATGCGCAAATCGAGCAAGGCGGCTTGATCGGCGATCATCTGGATTACTACTTCACCGCCAACATCACGAACGACAACGGCTGGGCCGATCACAACGCGAGCAAGTTGCGACAGGCGTTCGGCAAGATCCGCTATACCGATGCCGATACGACGATCTCCGTATCGATGGGCGGCGCGGACAACACGCTGAACGGCTCGCAGACGATCCCGCGCTCGTTCATGGACAACTTCCGTCAGGCCTACACGTTCCCCGATACGAACGAGAACCAGGTCGGCTATCTGACGATCAACGCGGAGCACTACATCACGCCGAACGTGCAGTTGAGCGGCAACGTGTATTACCGCCACTATCGCAACAAGAACGTGAGTTCCAACGTGAACGAAGATTTCGATCCGAACGGCGACGATGCCGACGAACTCACGCAAGCCTTCAACGATCAGTCGGTCATCGTGACGGACAGCTACGGCGCGAGTCTGCAACTCACGCTGCTCAACAGGCTGTTCGGCCATGACAATCAGCTGATCATCGGCGCGGCGGGCGACTTCGCGAATTCGCATTTCAATCAAGCCGAGCAGCCGGCCGTCTTCGAGGACAACCGCGCGACCATCGGCACCGGTCCTTTCGCGCCGACCACGGACGCGAAGACGCACAATGCGAATCTGGGCATCTACTTCGAAAACACGTTCTCCTTCAACGAGCAATGGTCGATGACGCTAGCAGGCCGCTACAACTGGGCGAAGGCGACCATCGGCGATGAAAGCGGCGTGCAGCCGCTGCTCGACGGGAATCACACGTTCTCGCGCTTCAATCCGGCCATCGGCTTCAACTGGAATCCGACGCCTTACTTCACGGCGTACGCGACGTATAACGAAGGCATGCGCTCGCCGACCGCCATCGAGCTCGCGTGCGCGGACCCGGCCGCGCCCTGCTCGCTGCCCAACGACTTCATCGCGGACCCGGATCTGAAGCCCGTGATCTCGAAGACATTCGAAATCGGCGCGCGCGGGCGCATCGGCAACCATACGACGTGGAGCGCGGCGGCCTACAGCACGACGCTTACCGACGATATCCAGTTCGTCAGCAGTCAGGGCGCGGCGAGCACGCTCGGGTATTTCCAGAACGTCGGCAAGACGCGGCGGCAAGGCTTCGAACTCGCGGGCCGCACGCAATGGGGGCCGCTGGGCGTCGCGGCGAGCTATAGCTATGTGAACGCGACGTATCGCTCGACGTGGAGCGAAAGCAGCGCAAGCAATTCGAGCGCCGACGACGGCAACATCACCGTGCATTCGGGCGACCGCATTCCGGGCATTCCGGCGAACACGGTGAAGATGCGCCTCGACTACAACCCGATTTCGCGCTGGAACATCGGCGCGAATCTTACGTATCGCAGCAGCATCTTCGCGCGGGGCGACGAGAACAATCAGGACGTGAACGGCAGCGTCGCGGGTTATTTCCTGATCGACCTCGACACGACCTACAACGTGACCAAGCAACTGCAGGTCTATGCGACGGTGAAGAACCTGTTGAACAAGCGCTATGCGAACTTCGCGATTCTCGGCGAGAACTTCTTCAACGGGCCGAACCATACGTTCAACGGCGGCGACACCGTCAACGAGCAGTTCCTCGGCGTGGGTGCGCCGCGCGGCGTGTGGGTGGGGATGCGGTATGCGTGGAAGTGACGCGGCGCGAATGCGCGCGGCCTATTCCTGATACGACTTCCACGGAATGCCGCGCGACTCGAGGCCCTCCCAAAGCGCGACGTTGCAGCGATGCAGATCTTCCTCGCTGCGCGGATGCTTTTGATTGCGCAGGTTCATCCTGTGACCGAGCATGCCGAGAAGCCCGCCTTCGAGTTGCGCCGGGTCCGCACCCCAACGCAGATCGATTTCGGAGAGCGCCACGCCCACGGAGCGATGCAATGCAAGCACATCGTCCATGCTCATCTCGATCTCGATCGGATGGGCGTACAGCTTGTTTATGTTGGCGACGTCGTGTCCTGTCATGCGCGGGTAGAACGCCGGGAGCATGCGCGCGTAGAGCCGGATCTTCGCTTCATACAGCTTCGCGCTATCCAGGTTGAGCGACGTCATGCCGCTATGCACGCGATACAGCGTGAGCGCTTCCGGCAGATTCGCGAAACGCGCGCCATGAAGCATGCAGTCGAACCAGAAGCCGAGATCGTCGACGATGTCGAGGTTGGGATCGTAGCGGATGCCATGCTGCTGCACGAACTCACGCCGGAACATGGTGCTCGGATTGGCCAGGTACGCTCCACCGACCGTAAAGCGCGCCTTGATGTTCGCGTCGTCGAGCGGAAAGTCGCTCGTGAAATGGTCTTCGTCGAAATGCCGGATTTGCGTGCCGACGACAGTGATATCCGGATGCGCATCGAGAAACACACTCTGCTTTCTCAACCGGTCCGGCTCGGCGATGTCGTCGTGATCGATGCGCGCGATGTATTCGCCGCGGCACAGGTTGAACGCCCGATTCGCGTTGGCGGGCCGCCCCTGATTGTGTTCGAGCGCGAATACGCGGATTCGTGAATCGTTCAGACCGCGCACGAGATCGAGTGTCGCGTCGGTGCTGGCGTCGTCCAGAACGAGAAGCTCGAAGTCCGCGTCCTGACGCAGCAACGAGTGCAAGGTCTCGACGATGTATTTTTGCGCGTTGTAAGTCGGCACGACTACGGAAATTTTCGGCATGGCGTCAGCCTCTCCGGGCGGATGAAGCCGTGCATTGTCCGCCAGCTGCCCGGGCGAGATGTCATAGAACGTCTTTCCCCGATGCTATCAGGCATCGAAACGGCGAAGCGTTCTGGCTTGCGCAACGACGGACCGCGCAGAACGAAACGGCCGCGCAAGGCGGCCGTCTGCCGAACGAGAACAACGTTCCGTTCAACGCCCGACGATCGACCCCGCGCTCGCCGGATACGTGACGATGCCCCACGCGAGCGGCAGATCGCCGATCTGCTTGATCTCCTTGTAATCGGCGCCGTCGAGCACATAGACCGCGTTCGAGCGCCCGCACGCGAGCAGCAGCTTCGAGCCGTCGGGGGTGAAGCTGAAGTGCCAGCAGCGCTGACCCACGGGCACGTCCTGCATGTGCTCGTAGGTCGCGCCATCGAACACCTGCAAGGTCTTGTCGCGCGATGCCGCGATCAGCAGCCGCTTGCCCGACGGATCGAACGAGACGCCATACGGGCCCGTCTTCGTATCAACGGTCTTCATGGTCTTCAGGCTCGTGCCATCGAGCACGACGAACTTGTTCGCGTTCTCGAGCGTGACGACATATTGCTTGCCGTCCGGCGACGCCTTGATGCCGCGCGGACGCGAACCCTTGTCGAGCTTCACCGTGCGCACCGGCTTGCCCGTCCCGACGCGATACACCGACACCGTGTCGTCGCCTTCGTTGGTCACGAGGATCAGCTTGCCATCGGGGGAAAACTCGACGCCTTCCGTCTCGTGGCCGCTCTTGACCGAATGCGTGACCTTCATCGTCTTCAAATCGATGATGGCAATTTCGGCGGGCGGCGAGTTGGCGTCGTCGTCATCCTTTTCCGGCTGGCCAGGTTTCGGCGGGCCGCCGCTTTCCCCCGGCTCGTACGTCACATAGGCATAGCCGCCGAACACGCGCACGAATTCCGGATTCTTGCCGATCTTCACGCGCCGCACGACCTTGCCCGACGATGTGTCGATCTCGGACAGGTCGCCCGTCGTCTTGTTCGCCACATAGAGACGCGTGCCATCCTTGTTCAGCGAAAGGCCGCGCGGGCCGTCCTTGCCGACATCCCACGTCTTCGCGAGCGAGAGATTGTCGAGATCGATCACGCCGACGCCGGCGCTCTCGGTCGTCACGTAGGCGGTCGGCGCGGCGGCGTGCGCGAAGCTCGCGGCGAGTGCGAGCGATGGCGCGAACACCGACGCGCAGGCGATGCGCGCCGCCTTGAATCTGACTTGCATGGTCGTCTCCAGCGGTTTCGTTGGCTTGTTCGAGTTCGTTTGACGCACGCGCGCGGCGAAATCGCACGTCGCGCGTGCCTGCAAGTCCAACTTAGCGCAATCGTCGGCGCAGTGGCAACGGCATCGGCCGGGAGAAATTCCCGAATTCGACGGGAAAGACGCGTCGCGCGGAGTCAGCGCGTCGCGGAGGGATCGCTTGCAAGCAGATCGACGAGCGCCTTCGCCCCCCGCTTCCACGACAAATCGGTGTTCCCGCGTATGTCCACCGAGCGCTGAAAGCGCATCGCGCCGCTGTCGGCATCTTCGACACGCAAGTTCATGTTGAGAATGAGATTGCTGATCTTCTGCACCCAGCACACGCCGACCCGCGACGCGCCCAGCTCTTTTGCGACACGCAGTTCGCAGCCGTTGCACGCGCTCATGTCCTGCGCACTTTTCAGCGACGCGATCAGATCGCCCGCCTGCGCGTTGTCGGCGACGCGAAAGAGCGCGCGTTCGCGCAGGTCATCGCGCAAGGCGCCGCTCACCATCGCGAGGCGCTCCGTCTGAATGCGATTGATCTCGGCATCGTTGTAGGCTGCGTTGTCGTCGATGAGCGTGCAATCGAGCATCGCGATGGATTGCGGCGCGGACTGCGCGAGCGCGCCGCTCATGACGATGGCGAGCGTGATCGCGAGCAGCGCGCGAAGCGAGTGGATCATGGCGTCGGCCTCGATGATGAGCATCTGCACGCGACCATACCGGTGATCGCGCAGACGGGCAAGCGACACGTGCTCACGACGACGCGCGCAACGCTTCGTCCGCTACCGCGAGCCGCGACGCCATCATCTTCACGACGAAGCGATGCCATTCCTGCGCGGTCAGCGGATCGTCGAGTTCGAGCTTGCGCAACGCCGCGAGCGTGAGACGCCGCAGGCGCGCGGGCTCGTCGGCGAAGACATCCGCGCTTCGCGGCGCATTCGTATACACCGCCATTTCGCCGATGATCGTCCCCGGCCCGAACGAGCGCAGCCGCACCGAGCGGCCGTTCGCGAGCGGAAGCGACACGGTCACGCGCCCTTCCTCGACGATATAGAGCGCATCGCCCGCATCGCCCCGGCGAAAGAGCGCCTCGCCCGCGCCGATAGCGCATACGTCGAGCAGATTAGCCAGCCCTTCCAGCGCGCGCGGCGTGAAGTGCGGCGCGAGCATCGCCCGAAAATCGCCGGCCGGCACGCGCGGTTCGCGCGTGCGCGTCGATGCGGCGAGCTGCTGCGCTTCAATCCATTCGAGGCCCGCGTCGAGCGTGTCGAACTCGCGGATACCGAGCGCGAGCGCGCCCGTGCGCTCGAGCAGCACGCGCGAGTTGCGCGGCAGCGCGGTCAGCACGAGATCCGCGCCGATCGCCGCGCACGCCTGGCGCAGCTTCACGAACGCGAGCGACACGGACGCGTCCATGCCGTTGGTCCAGGCGAAATCGAGCACGACGTGACGCACCGGTCGCGGACCATGCGAGCGAATGCGTTCACGCACCCGCTGGAGCATCGAGTTCGCGGAGCCGAAGAAGAGGAAACCTTGCAGGCAGACGCCGCAGATTTCATCGCCGCGATCCATCAGAAAGCGTGTCTCCTCGATGCTGCGTTCGACGTTCGACGTGCGGGTGCGGCCGTCGAACTCCATGCGCACGCAGCCGGCGCGTCCGTAGAGCAGCGCAAACGTCACGCATGCCGCGACCACGCCCGCGACGACGCCCGCGATCACGCCATAGAACGCGATCACCGCGAGAATCAGCGGCACGAGCAAATATTCGTGCCACGTGAGCTTGCGATACGCGCCGACGAGCCAGTCCATCATGAGCCGCAGCCCCATGTAGATCTGCATGCCGACGAGCACCGGCACCGGGAACAGCGAGACGAGATCGGGCGAGGCGATCAGCACGAAGAGGCACGCGAGCGCGGCGAACACACCTGCCGCGCGGCTCGTCGCGCCGGCGCGCGCGTTGAGCATCGAGCGGTTGTACGACTGATAGCCGACCATCCCGCCGAAGAGACCGCTCGCGATATTCGCGAGGCCCGCAGCGCGCATCTCGCGGTTCAGGTCGATGTCCTGCCCGGTGGCCGCGCCCATCGCGGTCGAGTTCATGATGATCGTGATCGCCGACACCGACGTGACGATAAGCGTCTCGGGCAGGTGCGCGACGATCGCACGCCAGTCGACCTCGCCGTGCGCGAGCGACGACGGCAAGTGCAGCTCGGGGATGTGCAGCGCGTGCATCGGCACATGCTGAAGCAGGAGGCCCATGTTGCGCGCGTCATCGGGCGAAATGCCGGCGACGTGCAGCAGCGCATAGAAGAGCGCGATGCCGATGGCGAGCGTGATCGGCAATGCGGCCGCGTGCCGCCATGTGCGCGCGAGGATCGTCGCGAGCGCGCCGACGAAGAGCGCGGGCGCCCATGCGAGCCAGTGCAGTTGCACGAGCCGCGGCAGCGTGTGCCAGTCGAGTGCGACGCCCGTCAGCACGCGAAACGCGCCCGCGATCAGCAGATAGCCGGTCCCGGCGAGAAAGCCGCCCATCACGGGATATGGCAGGAATTGCAGCGAGCGGCTGCGTCTGGATGAACCGATCGCGAAGAGAATGACTCCCGTGACGAGCGAGCACAGCGCGATGGCGACGAGCACCGTCAGCAGGATTTCCGTCGGCGATCCGCCGTTCGCGCGCACGCTGCTCGCGACGCCCGCCGCGACGCCGACGAGAAACGCAGTCGCATTGCTGTCCGGGCCGCCGATGTTCATGCGCATCGAGCTCGTCAGCGCGATGACGAACGCGGTGACGATGCAGCTCACGAGCGCGGTCGGGACGCCGAGCTCGGCATAGCGCGCAAGATCGGCGCTGAAGATGAGCGTGCCGAGGCTCATCGCGTAGCAGAGCATCATGAGCGTGGACACGGTGCCGGCGGTGATATCGCCGACGAGCGCGGCGGCGCGCGGCATGGCGCGCGCGAGAACCGTGCGATGTGTCGTGGCTGGCTTCACGGCGCCTCCCGATGCGGGAAAACGGCAGACGTATGCGCTCGAACCGCTCGAACCCGCTCGAACCCGCTCGAACCCGCTCGAACGCAAAGCGCGCCGAAAAGTATCCGCTGCGCGCGAGAACGATGTCAATTTTCCCGTGACCTGCCGCACGCGCCGATGCGAGCGCGGCTTTCATCTGACGTGAATACCCTTCGCGGTGGATTCATCGCGTCAACTGGAGTAACGTTGACTTGCGAGCGAACACTACACCAAGGAGGCGATCATGCCCGACGATCCCGCTCAGTGGCACGTTTTCGACTACGAAGGTTTCGAGATCCACGTGCAGCCGCAATTGAAGCCGACGCCCGAACACGCGGCGCCCGGCAAGGCGGATCGCTACGTGTATATCGGACATGTGTGCAGGCCCGGCGCGAACGCGGAGATACCCGGCGAAGCGGTGCATTTTCACGCCGACGGCGAAGACGCATACAAGAGCGCACAGGACGCCGTGGACGATGCGCGGCATATCGGCAAGAGCATCGTCGATGGCACGCATCCGGATCTTTCGGTGCTGCCGCTGGTGTCGCATCAGCATCATCCGGGATGACGAACGAGAGCATGGGATCGCGAGAAGACGACGCGCATGTCGAAGGCCTGAGCGCGATCACGCTCGCGACGCACGACATGCCGCGCGCGGTGCGCTTCTATGAAGCGCTCGGCTTTCGCCTCCTGTATGGCGGCGCAAACGAGGCCTTCACTTCGTTCGCGCTCGGCAGTTCATTTCTCAATCTCACCAGCGAGACGCACGGCCCGATTCAGTTTTGGGGCCGCGTGATCATCTACGTGTCCGATGTGGACGCGTTCTACCGGAAAGCGCAGGCGCACGGCATCGAGCCGCAATTCGCGCCGCGCGATGCGCCCTGGAACGAGCGCTATTTCCATCTCACCGATCCGGACGGCCACGAGCTGAGTTTTGCGCGTCCGCTATGATTCGTGCGTCTCAGGCACGACATTCGCTTAACATCCAGTGACGGGTAGCGTACGCATCGGCCATTTCATATGACCGATCGCGCACATACCCCTGCATCACGTTGCACGACGATGAACTCATCGGCGTACGCGTTTTGAATGAACGGGGCATGGGGAAGACGCGTAAAAGCTCGCTGTTGCTCGCTGTTGCTATTTCGCAAAAACGGGCACTGCCAGTAATTCCGGGCGTAGAGTTCAAGTGTTTTATCAAGAACGTGGTGCATTGCGGCAGGGTTTTCATTGAGCGGGACTTAAAGATCGGCAGCCTCGACCGTAAACCCGATCATGAATGCCGCAGGAGACTGAAAATGAAATGCGTGAACGAGCGGTCCCTTCGTTATCAGGTCGAAAAATGGCTCGCGCCGGGCAGCATGCCCGTGCATGTACGGCAGTTCAGCCGCACGCGTTCTGACAGGCGCCGATATGTTTGTGTCGAGGCGCTGCACGGCGCGGCGGCGAGAGCGCTGTTCTTCTTTCGTCACGACGACGGTCACTGGTGCGTCTATCCGCCCGCACCGAAGCAAAGCAACATGCGCGGTGAAAGACTGGTCGCCTGAGCCAGTCTTGTTTCACCGCCCCGGGGTGGCAATCAGAAACGAAGGTTGTTGAGGAACTGGAACCACATTGCGCCGAGCGGATTCGCCGCGCCGGCGCTGTCGCTGACAGGCTCCTGCTCTTCTCTCTCGTCCTTAGCGCGTGCTTCCTCTCGCTCTTTTCTGTCTTTGCTGGCCTGTCTGGATTCATGCAGCGCAATTGCGCTGTCCGCGATCTGACGTGCCTCAGGCTCGCCGCATTGCGCACCGAGCAGCACGCCGAACACGACATCGCGGTTATGGCCTTTCGATGCGAAGCGCATCGCGAGCGATACGCGCTTCGCATAGAGCGCCTCGCGCGCCTCGCGCTCCTTCGCCTCACGCGCCTCGCGTTCGGCTTCTTCCCGGCGCACGCGCTCTTCGAAGCGACGCATCTCTTCAGCGTAAATACGGTCGTACACTTCGCGCTGCGCGGGATCGGAGAGAATCGCGTAGGCTTCCTTGATCTCCAGAAACTTCGCGCGCGCAGTGTCTTCGTTGCCTACATTGCGATCGGGGTGGCAGCGCATCGCGGCTTTGCGATACGCGCGTTTGATTTCTTCTTCGGTGGCGTGCTCGTCCACGCCGAGGGTCTGGTATAGCGTCGCCATCTTGCCTTCGGTTGGATACGGGTCGCCGAGCATCGTAACACGCGAAAAACGGGGTCTTTTCGCAAGATGCGGCATCGCAACACGCGCCTAGCGGCCCGTGATCCTGCGTGCGGCCGCGCTCCCGAGCGCGTCGAAAATGGCGCGGGAGGGTTTCAAATAGCGCGAGATATGAAGCCGGATATTGACCACCGCCAGCACGAAAATCGCGAGCGTGATCAAGAGATAATCGCGCCGCTCCGGGACGATGTGATAGCGCGTGTGCAGCAGCACGAACACGACCCACGCGAACGCCGGCGCGTGCAGCGTCCAGTGTCGCTGCGCGAAATGCCACGCGAGGCGGCGCACGTCGCGGCGTGCGGAGCGATCGAGTCCGGCGAGTTCGGGGCGTCGGCTGAAGAAGAAGGGCATGAGCGTCGGTTCCATTCTGCGCGCGGCCATCGTCGCGTCACAAAAGCCTGCGACCATTGCGCGTTTTCGCGCTCCAGCATACCCGCTCGACCCTTTCCTTACGATGGCGCTGACACTCGCCGACATCCGGCATCTCTTCGACACGCACGGCTCGCTCGCCTACAGCGGCGAGCCGGTCACCCAATTGCAGCACGCATTGCAAAGCGCCACGCTGGCCGAGGCGGCGGGCGCGCGCCCCGAGCTGATCGTCGCGGCATTACTGCATGACCTCGGGCACTTGCTGAATCTGCAGGGCGAGACGCCGACCGAGCGCGGCATCGACGATCTGCACCAGTACTTCGCGCTGCCGTTCCTGCGCCCGCTCTTCTCCGACGCCGTGCTCGAGCCGATCCGCCTGCACGTCGATGCGAAGCGCTGCCTGTGCGCGATCGACACGTCGTATCACGCGCGACTGTCCGCGGATTCGGTGCGAAGCCTGCAACTGCAAGGCGGCATATTCGACGATGAAGCCGCGCAAGCGTTTCTGGCGAAGCCCTATGCACACGACGCGATCGCTCTGCGCCGCTGGGACGACGAAGCGAAGGACGCGCATCGCGTCACGCCCGCGCTGCCGCATTTCATGGATATGGCCGCAAGCGTTGCGCTCGTGACGCGCTCGCTAACTTCGACCTGTGAATAGACTGGCTGAACCCAGCGCTACTTTGCCGACGCACGTGCAGGAAAGCATGATTTTCCTGGGCAACAGCGCAGCGGTTGAGGTGACTCGTGCGATGAGGCGGTAAACGAGGACCAGACGCTCGTGCGCGACGCGTTACTTGCGCGATGAAGAGGCGGTCGTCGAATCCGCAGGACTACGCCTGCCCTTCGTTAAGAGATCAGCGCCCGCGTCGCCGCCGATGCGTCTCGCACGACAGCGCGACGAGATCGCTGCACGCGTGCGTTAATCGATCGATGCCGGCACTACGCCAATGCGAATCATGCCGACCGATTCCGACTTTCCCCACGCCATACTCAGTGGCTGCCGCCGAAGTCAGCGGCCTTATGGTGCGCCTGTGTTCGAATGTACTGCGCCAGTGCCTTGACGCCGGGCAACTTTCGGGTAGCTTCGTGCATGACCAGCCATAGAGGCAGCACGGGCACTTTGGTCGTAATCGGTACACGCACAAGGTTGGCCGAGCTGTTACCTACGATACAGGCCAGAAGTGCAATACCGAGCCCATTCTCAGCCGCGAGATAGCCGAAGCCCAGGCTGTCGGACGATATCGCCATACATTCGTGCGGCGCGAAATCATTCAACCAGACAGATGGCTCGAATCTGGCAAGCTTGCCGGACATCCCTATGAAGCGATGCTTCAGCAGATCTGCGTCATTCTCGGGTAGCCCGTATAGACGGACGTACTCCTTCGACGCGTACAGCCCAAATCCAACGCTCGCTACTCTGGTCGCATATAGAGAGTCCTGGCCGGGCGATCCGAGGCGCAGTGCCCCGTCCGCCTCGCTCTTGCCGAGGTCGATCGATTGATTGCTGATGATCAATTCGACTTGTGCGCCAGGGTTGGCCTCCAGGAACTCGGGTAGCAGGCCGCGCACAAACTAGCCGGCGCTCGTCACAGGTGGCTGCTCGTCGCTGTCTCGAACATGTGCGTCTTGAGCAATGAGCGGGCGTCGTTGGGAAAGCCGCTGAACTCGACGCCGATCAATACGCCGCCGTCCGTAGGCCGCGAGTTCCTTGCAATGCAGTTGAACATAACGGCGTGCACCTTGCCTTCGGCGCGAACACGCAGGGCCAGCTTGAAGTGCTCGCCAATTTTCAGATACCGATCGGAGGCGCGCAAAGAGGCCCCGCCCATGCTGACGTTGACCACCGTGACATCGAAGCCCGCAGCGATACAGTCGTTTCTGATGAGCCGCGCGGCCATGCTTGTTGCGATGCGCGGGTGTTTGCGTACGACGTGGGCCGTGACGGCATCGGGATGCGCGAGATAGACAACCTGCGCCGGTGACTGGTTGCGTCCGGTGACGACTGTGTGAAAGCGATAAATCTTCCGACCGAGGAGAGCCTTGCACTCGACCTCGACTTCCGGCTCGAGGAACTCAAACCCGGTCAAGACCGCGACGACCAGTGCAGTCCCGGAGATCGAACCCACGAACTCGACTTGCAACGCGGCGTCCGGCCTGGCGACAACGGTTAGCTGCAACCTCTCAAGATTCTTTGGAAGGATCTCTGACGGCGCTGCCACGGGCCGGGCATCGGCAATGGCTCGATCATGGCTCGCGGTGGACACAATGAGGCTTTCCTGTGCGGGCGCTCGCTTGCCGGGCTGAGCAGATTCGGCGTCTCGAAAACCGCCCATCGCAACGAGCCTGTCGCGCTGGTTTTCGGACCGAATGCAGCCACCCTGGTTGATCAGCAGTTTCCCTGTTGCGGTGTAGACAGCGAAGTCTAGTGGCGCACCCACCCTCAAATCCTTTTCCGCGATTCTGACAAGCGCCATGTCGATCTTCCCCGTCGTCCGTAAGGCCCACAGTGATGAGCCTGCTTAGTTTTTCGACAATTTACGGATTTGATGGCGTCGCAGAAGTGCGTTTCCGCTCATTGATCAGACAAAAATGTTGCGGCCGGATTGGACCCGGTTTCGGCCAGAATTCGTCGCTTTGAAGCGCGCGCAAACAGGCATTCACCCTATTCGGAACGTATGGCCTGCTCGGGCATCACCGCGAAGATCGACAAGCTCTCCATCGCCGCATCCTCCAAATGGATCTGCACAAGCGAGTTGTCGGCCAATTGCCGGAAGAGGCGCGCTGGCGTCGCGGTTGACCACCGTCCGCTATGGCCGATAAGCGCGGATTGAGCGTCAGGTGGGTCTCGAACCGAACATGCCGCTCGGATGAACATTCATGCCGCGAACGGAAACGCCGACTGGCGTATCGCGCTAGACTGTGCGCCATGCAATCCTTCCCATTTCGATACGCCTTGCAGCAAGCCTTCACCGCGCGAGCGAGCGACGCATCGTGAAAGGCGGCAACTTTCGCATCACCGCCGCCGTCGTGGCGAGCGCGCTCTTCATGCAGAACATGGACGGCACGATCGTCGCCACCGCCATCCCTACGATGGCCCGCGACCTCCAGGTCGACCCCGTCCATCTATCCAGCGCGATCACCGCTTATCTCGTCGCGCTGACCGTGTTCATTCCCGCGAGCGGGTGGGTCGCCGACCGCTTCGGCGCGCGCCGCGTGTTCATGTGGGCGATCACGACGTTCACGCTCGCGTCCGTCGCGTGCGCCGCCGCGATGAATCTGCCGCAATTGCTGGCTGCGCGCGTCGTCCAGGGTCTCGGCGGCGCGATGATGGTGCCCGTCGGTCGCCTGATCCTGTTTCGCGGCGTCAAGCGCGAAGAACTCCTCCAGGCGACGACGTGGCTCACGATGCCCGCGCTCGTCGGTCCCTTGCTCGGACCGCCGCTCGGCGGCTTTCTCACCGACACGCTCTCGTGGCGCAGCATCTTCTGGGTCAACGTGCCGGTGGGCATCGTGGGCCTGTGGCTCACGTGGAAGCTGCTGCCGCCGTCGCCGCCCGAGGACCGGACGTCGCCCGATCTGCGCGGCATGCTGCTGTCGGGCGCCTCGCTCAGTCTGTTCATGATCGGCATCGAGAGCGCGGGGCGCGGCGTGCTGCCCATCGGCGTGCCGTGGATCTGCGTGGCGGCCGGCCTGCTCCTCTTTCGCGTGACGGTGCTGCACTGCCGCCGCGTGCCGAATCCCGCCATCGACTTCTCGCTCCTGTCGATTCCCACTTTTCATGCGGCGACTGTCGCGGGCAGCCTGTTTCGCGCCGGCGCGGGCGCACTGCCGTTTCTCGTGCCGCTCACGCTTCAGACGGGCTTCGGCTACAGCGCGACGGCGAGCGGTCTCGTCACATTCGCGAGCGCGCTCGGCTCCTTCTGCATGCGTCCGATGACGGCGCTCGCGCTGCGGCGCTTCTCGGTCCGCAACGTCCTGTGCACGGGCAGCGTCGTGTTCGCGGCCGTGCTGCTCGTCTGCTCGACGATGTCGCAAGCATGGCCCGCCGTCGCGATCTTTCTGCTTTTACTGCTGGGCGGACTCGGCCGCTCGCTCAGTTTCGCGACGATGGGCGCGCTCGCATTCGCCGATGTGCCCAAGCCGCGCCTCGCCGCCGCGACCTCGTTTCAGGGCACCGCGCAGCAGTTGATGAAGGCGGTCGGCGTCACGGTCGCGGCCGGCACGATCCAGGCGACGATGCTCGTTTCCGGAAGCGCGCACACCGAGCGCTGGCAACTCGCCTGCGGATTCATCGTGACGGCGCTCGTCGTCCTGGCCTCGCTGCCGATGTTCGCGCGCCTCTCGGATGACGCCGGCGAGGGCATTTCAGCGCGCTCCGCGAAGCGCGCCGAACGCACGTAATTCGTTCCGATTTGTGAAAAGAAAACATCATATTTAAGACAAGTACATGATCCACAAGGACTTTTTATGTGGCTATAATGCGATTCCGCTTTGATCTCTCTGTCCGATGCGTCGTTTCCTCCCTATCCTTGTCGCCCTTTCCGTCTCACTGAGCGCAGCGCAGACCGCGCTCGCGCAGGAAAACCCGCTCGCAGCAAGCGAGGCGGCCGCGCAGTCCGCCGCGCAGCCAGACCCGAAGACGGAGCAGGCGAGTCACAAGATTTCGGACATGCTCACGCGAAAATTCGGCGTGGCGCGTGAAAAGGCGCAGACCATCGCGGCGGCAGTCATGTCGTCGGCATCGAAGTATTCGCTTCCACCGGCGCTTTTGCTCGCCATCATTTCGATCGAATCGCGCTTCAAGGAAACGGCCAGAGGGCCGAACAATGCGACGGGTCTGATGCAGGTGGTGCCGTCGGCGCACAAGAAGCTCGTGCGCAACGTAGACCTGACGGACCCGGAAGACAACATCGAAACCGGCTCCGCGATCCTTCACGGCTATGTGAAATCCGCTCAGGGCGATGTTGACGCCGCGCTGAAGAACTACGGCGGATCGCGCGCCTACGCCGAGAAGGTCAGCTTGCGCGTAAAGACGTTCGAGCCGGCCGCATCGGCGGATGCGGCATCGGCGGGCGGGCAATAACAGTCACTTTTCACTCGCCCGTCCGGGCGGAGTTTCTTTGATAACGCGCACCGCCGCCAGGCGGATGCCGCTCTCGCGTCTCGATGACGCCGCGGCGATCGCACCCGCAAAGCGCGCTGGCATCGTTCAATATGCCTTCTTGGTCCCGGTGCCGTCCGACTTCATGCCGCCCGAATTCATGTTGCCGTTATTCGGCGCGCTGCGCGTGGCGGTACCCTGATCCTGGCTCATGCCGTTGGTCGCGTCGTTGCTCATGCCGCTCTTCGCGCCGGTGCCGGTCGAGCCGTCCGCCGAGCCGCCCATCCCGGCGCCGCCCATGCCTACGCCGCCGCCCTTACCGCCGGCCGCCGAGCCGGCGCCCGCCGAACCATTGCCGCCTGCGCCTGCCGAACCGCCCGCAGCAGCGCCGCCGCCTGCACCGCCTGCGCCGCCACCACCGCCGCCGCCTGCTTGCGCATAGACACCGCCGGACAGGCCCAGCACCAGCGCGGAAATCACCAGCTTCTTCGTCGTTGCGTTCATTGCGAGTCTCCCAAGTTTGCGTGTCGGTCGTCGCGCATTGGATGCAACGACCGTGTCCGCATCAGCGCAAGGGGCGTGCCGCGAGTCACGCGCAATCAGTAACCGCAAGGCACATACGCGCCACGGTAGTTGTCGTAGCAGTAGCCAGGCGGCGGCGCCGGTTGTGCGTAGACCGGCTGCGCGTACTCGGGTTGTTGATAGACGGGTTGCGCATACGTCGGCTGTGCACTCGCGACGGACGTCACCAGCGCGCCGAGCACCGCGCCGCCGATCAGCGCGCCGACGATCGCTCCGCCATCCCCGCCACCGCCGCGATGACCGCCGCCATGCCCATGCGCCGATGCCTGGCCCGCCGCCGTCAAACTACCGATCATCAACAAGACAAGTGCTGCGCGTTTCATGCGCTTCTCCATTTCCCGTTTGCCGGGTTCATGGAGATCATCTTAAGCAGACAGCTAAGAAATAACTGCAGTAGTTGGTAACCGCGCATTTCAACGATTACAAATCGCCCGCTACACGTTTCTTCAAAGTCGTCCTTCGATTCGGATAACGAATTACCCTGAGCGCGGTTACAAACAGAATTGATTTCGCTCGTCCGTAACAGATTTAGCGACTTGTCCGGTAAAGCGTCTCTTCGCTATCGGTCAACGCCGCCGGTTTTACCGCACGCGGTTTCATTTGCTCGCCACTGGTTACTGTTTGTCACCAGATCGACGTCAACTATATCGACGGGCGGGGCGTTTTCATCGTCAACGCGGCGCATTGCGCGCCACGTGTCCTCGAAGAAAGAATCAAGGGAGATTCAAACCATGAAGAAGATCGTCGCTGCTCTCGCATCCGCCATGCTCGTCACCACCGCATTCGCGCAAACGGCCGCAACCGATGCCGGCAAAGCGCAATTGAAGGCCAACAACGAAAAAGCCGAGGCTCAGGCGACCGCCAACAAGAAGAAGGCGGAAGCGCAGCACGATGCCGCGAAGGCGCAGGCATCGGCGAACGAGGACAAGGCATCGGCGCAAGCCGACGCCAACAAGGAAGCCGCGAAGGTAGCGCAGGCGACCACGCCGGAACAGGCTTCCGACGCTCGCGGTGACGCCACGAAGGCACAGGCGAAAGCCAACAAGAAGAAGCATGCTGCACAATCCAAGGCCGATCAAAAGAAGCAGGACGCAGCGAAGGATGCCAACGTGGCGCAAGCGAAGGCCGACAAGGAAAAAGTCGAGGCGCAAAGCGACGCAAACAAGACGGCCGCCGATGCGAAGGTGGACGCGGCGAAGAAGTAAGGGAGGCCAGCGTCATCGCATCGCGCACTGGGCGTTGCATATAAACAAACCAGTGCGTTCAATTCAGGCGAGCCTTCGGGCTCGCCTTTTTGCATGTCCTTTTTGCATGTCCTTTGATCGAATGATTTGCGCCCGCTAAAGGACATGTTCCACTTGCCGATATCGTTGTGCGGCTTATCATTCGTGAAACAAAAAACACGAAAGGAGACGCCCGACATGCGCACACTGACCGATCAGTTGTCGCAGTACGCCGACTATCATCGCGACAGGCGCAATATCGCCACGCACTTCGTAGGCATTCCGCTCATCGTCCTCGCGATCGCCGCATTGCTGAGCCGTCCCGCATGGCCCGTGTTATCGGGCGCATGTCTGCTCACGCCCGCATGGGTGCTGTTCGCGCTCGCTACGCTCTACTATCTCTGGCTCGACGTGCCGCTCGGCATCGGCATGGGTATCGTGTCCGCGCTCAGCGCGGCGTTCGGGCAGTGGGCTGCATCGCACACTACGTGGAGCTGGCTCGCGATCGGCGTCGGCATGTTCGTGATCGGGTGGGTGTTTCAGTTCATCGGGCATATGCGTTATGAACGTCGCAAGCCCGCTTTCGCCGACGATATCATCGGCTTGCTGATCGGGCCGCTCTTCATTCTCGTCGAACTCTTGTTCGGCCTCGGTCTCATGCGCGAACTGCACGACGCTATCGAAACGCGCGCCGCGCGCTGATCAGTCCACGCGCTCGATTTCCTCCGCGACCGTTTCATGCTCGATGCTCGCGTGATGTTCGCTCGTCGGCAATGCCTGCTTCTCCGAGCGTTCGCGCATCAGAAGACGCGCGCTGTGCACGCCGGTCAGCACGACGGCCATCCAGATCGGCACATAAGTGCCGAGTTGCCGCGCTGAAAACGGCTCGCCGAGCAACAGGACAGCGACGCCGACGAGCAGCACCGGTTCCACGTAGCCGAGAATGCCGAAGAGCGCGAGCGGCAGATGACGGCTCGCACGCAGATACGACGCCAGCGCGATCGTGCTCAACGCGCCGAGTCCGGGCAGAAGCAGCAGCGCGAGACGCGGCTCGCCGACGACATCCGCGAACGAACCGCGCACGATCAGCATCATCACGGCGACAGGCGCGATCAGCATGATTTCAACGGCGAAGGACACGAGCGGATCGGCATTCAGCCGGCGACGCAACACGAAGTAAGGCGGATAGCCGAGCATCACGACGAGCGTCGGCCACGCGAACGCATGCGTGATGACGAGCTCATGCGCCACGCCCACGGCCGCCGCGGCGACACCCGCCCACTGGAAACCGTCGAGACGCTCGTCGTAGTGGAAGCGGCCGAGCAGCACCATCGCAAGAGGCAGGAGGAAATAGCCGAGCGATACTTCGAGCGCGCGCCCGTGCAGCGGCGCCCAGAGAAAGATCCACAACTGCACGCCGAGCAGCGCGGCGGCGGCAGCGGACATCAGCAGCAGATGCGGCGTTTTGGCGAGCCTCGCGATGAGCGCGCATAATTGCGGCCAGCGTTTGCGCAGCGCGACGAGCGCGAGCGCACCCGGCAATGTCCATACGATACGCCACGCGAAGATGTCGAGCCCGTCGAGCGGCGCGAGCCATTTCGTATAGCCCGACATGAGCGCGAATAGCGCGGATGCGGCGACGGACAGCGCAATGCCGCGTCCCAGGTCATGCTGATTCATCGAAAGAGGCGCTGCGCGCGGTAGGTGAGTGCAAGCCGAATGAAACGTGGAACGCGCATTCTAAACGCGCAGCGCGCACCATTTTCAAAACCCGCTTCAATCAGTTTCCCCGGACGTGCCCGCTTTTTGCTTCGTTCATGCTTCGCATTTCGGCGTGAACTCCACCGCATGATCGCTGTCACTTGCGGTTGTCTTTTGCCGGTCACGATGATCGGCGACCCTTGTCGGTCCGGCATTACTGCCGGTCCGGTCCTGAAGTCCGGGCGGCGCCCCGTACGAACACCTGCCGCTCACGTCATTGCATCCGCAGCAACACGCGCCGTGCCGTCACGTCGACGATGGCACGCGAAGAAAACGCCGCATCGATGGAGACGTCATGACTCAACCAGCCCTGTCGCCCCGCTTTTCCAACGCCTTTGCAGAGGCCGTGCACGTAGGACTCAGCAAGCGTCCGCAAAAAGAACTGCCTTCGATGTATCTGTATGACGAAGTGGGCTCGGCCCTCTTCGAAGTGATCACCGCGCTGCCCGAATACGGCGTGACGCGCGCCGAGGAGCGCGTGCTGAAGGATCACGCGGCGGACATCGTCGCGGCCATGCCGGGCGACATCCAGGTCGCCGAACTCGGCAGCGGCAGTGGCCGCAAGACGCGCCGCATTCTTGAGGCGCTGTGTAAAAAGCAGCCCACTGCTTACCATCCGATTGAAATTTCGCGCACCGCCTTGCAGTTGTGCCGTCGCGAATTGAGCGATATCGAGCGCGTGTCGATCGTCGGACACGAGCGCGATTACCTCGCGGGATTGTCGGAAGTCAGTTCGAAGCGCAAGGACGGCGAACGACTGCTCGTGCTGTTTCTCGGCAGCACCATCGGCAATTTCGCGCGGCTCGCGGCGACGAAGTTCCTGCGCTCGATTCGCGGCATGCTCCAGCCCGGCGACGCGCTGTTGCTCGGCACCGATCTCATCAAGCCGCTGCCGGTGCTCATCGCGGCGTATGACGACCCGATCGGCGTCACGGCCGCGTTCAATCTGAACATGCTCGCGCGCATCAATCGCGAACTCGCCGGCGACTTTCCGCTCGAAGCCTTCGAGCACGTCGCGCGTTTCAATCCGGATGCGCGCAGCATCGAAATGCACTTGCGGGCGAAGCGCGCGCTGTCCGTGCGCGTGCGCGGCGCGGACCTGCGCGTGGACTTCCGCGAAGGCGAGACGATCTGGACGGAAAGCAGCCACAAATACGCGGCCGATGAAGTCGCGCCGATCGCCGCCGATGCGGGCTTCGAATGCACGCATCAGTGGCGCGACGAGGAATGGCAGTTCGCGGAGAGCCTGCTGGTCGCGCGATGAACTAGCTAGTGCTGCTCGAAGCGCTCGTAGCGCTTCTCGATGTGGCGCTCTTCGCTGTGAAACTCGGTGACGCGGGCATGCGGCGGCCCGCGTCGCAGCCATTCGAGCATCAGGTCGACCTGATTGGCCGCGCCCTGCACGATGGCTTCGACGGAGCCGTCATCGAGATTGGCGACCCAGCCGCGCACGCCGAGCGCATGCGCCTTTCTCACCGTGTAGTGCCTGAAGCCGACGCCCTGCACGACGCCGCGCACACGCACGTAATAGGTTTCGATTCTCGTATCCAGATCCGGGCCCGGCATCGTGCTTTCTCCTTTCAGACGTCCATACGCCGCATTGTAGACACGCGCTTCAACTCAGACGGAAAGGTTGCGCCATGTCGGCGCGCTCGCCCGAACGCGGATGCGGCACGCGCGGCAGCGTCACTTCGAACACCGTGCCGGATTCGGCTGCCGAGCGTACCGTGACGTCGCCGCCGTGCATCTGCGCGATCTCGCGCGTGATGTAGAGCCCGAGCCCCAGGCCGCTCGATTCATGCTGGCGCTGGCCCGAGCGATACGGCGCGAAGATCGTCGGCAGGACGTCGGCGGGAATCTCGCCCGCGTTTTGCACGGTGATGGTCACATGGTCGGCGTTGCCGTCGAGGCGCACCTGGATCGCCGAGCCTTCCAGCCCGTGCTGCAGCGCATTGCCGATGAGATTCGAGAACACTTGCGAGAGCAGATCGCCGTCGCCTTGCAAGAGCGTATCGCCCTGACGCAGCACGAAGATGCGCCCTTTGCCGAAACGCGCCTCGTATTCATCGACGATATTCTTCGCGAGCGTCATCAACTCGACCGCACGCGGCTGCAAGGTGACGCGCCCGCCACGCAGACGCGCGAGATTGAGCAACTGATCGACCATGCGCACCATGCGCATGCCGCTCGACTTGATGCGCGTGCCGATGTTCGCGACGTTCTCGTCCTGCACGAAGCGCGCGAGATACTCCGCCGATGCGATCACCGCCGACAGCGGCGTGCGCAGATCGTGGCCGAGCACGGCCATCAGCATCTCGTTCGCATCGAGCAGTTGCTGCACGGTCGCGAGTTGCGTCGCGAGCTGCTGCTTCTGGCGCTCCATCTGGATGAATACATCGACCTTCGAATTGAGGATGCGCGAATCGAAGGGCTTGTAGAGAAAATCCACCGCGCCCGCTTCATAGCCGCGAAAGGTGCGGCTCGCGTCCTGCGCCGTCGCCGTCAGAAAGATGATCGGCACGTGCGCGGTGCGGGGGCTGCCACGCATCAGCTCGGCGAGTTCGAACCCGTCCATGCCGGGCATGTTGACGTCGAGAATCGCGAGCGCGACCTCGTGCTTGAGCAGAAGCTCGAGCGCGGCCGGTCCCGATTCGGCTTTCAGCACCGACAGATCCGGCCGCGCGAGCGACGCTTCGAGCGCGGTGATGTTATTGCGGATGTCGTCGACGATCAGCACGTGGATGGGTTGCGTCATCTGGTGACTCCTTGCCTTGCTTCTTTCATTGCCTGTAGCCGATGCATTGGGTGAGCCGCATCGCCATGTGATCCAGCGTGAGCACTTCGTTCACCGCGCCTTGCGCGATGGCCGCGAGCGGCATCGCGGGCGCGGTCGCCGTCGCCGGGTCCTGCGCCCAGCACGCGCCGCCCGCATCGCGGATCGCGCGTGCGCCGCGCGCGCCGTCGTCGTTCGCGCCCGACAGCACGATGCCGAGCAGGCGCTCGCCGTAAGCATGCGCCGCCGATTCGAACAGCACATCCACCGATGGCCGCGAAAAGCGCACGGGCGGATCGACGGACAGCGCGATCGCCGGCGTCGCGCCGCCTTCGGCCTCGACGAGCATGTGATAGCCCGGCGGCGCGAAATATACGGTGCCCGGCGCGATCTCGTCCTTGTCGAAAGGCTCCTCGATGGCAAGCTCGCAGCGCGAAGCGAACAATCCGGGCAAGAGGCTCGGCTGTCCGTGCCGCACATGCACCACGACGAGCACCGGCGGCGCGAACGCCTTCGGCAAGCCGGGCAGCAACTGATTGAGCGCCTCGACGCCGCCCGCCGATGCGCCGATCACGACTGCCCCGATGCGGTCCGCGTCGAACATCGTCACACCTTCTGATAAAGCCGCTCGCGCGGATTGAAGTCCGCGAAACGGTCTGCATACGTGGAAAAGCGCAGGCTCTCCTTGCTGCCGAGACCGAGGAACCCGCGCCGCACGAGCGAATCGCTGAAGAGGCCGAGGGCACGATCCTGTAGCGCGCGATCGAAATAGATCAGCACATTGCGGCACGACACCAGATGCGCTTCGAGAAACACGCTGTCCGTCGCGAGACTGTGATCCGCGAACACCACGCGCGACTTGAGCGTCTGCGAGAACTTCGCCGCGCCGTAGGCCGCGTGATAGTAGTCCGACAGCGAACGCTTGCCGCCCGCCGCCAGATAGTTCTGGCTGAAACCCGCCATGCGCTCCAGCGGATAAATGCCGCTTTCTGCCTGACGCAATGCCTCGGCGTTGATGTCGGTCGCGTAGAACACCGTGCGGTCCGCGATCTTTTCTTCGGCAAAGAGCACCGCGAGCGACCACAGCTCCTCGCCGCTGCTGCATCCCGCGACCCACACCTTGATCGACGGATAAGTCTGCAGAATAGGCACGACCTGCTCGCGGATCGCGCGGAAATACTGCGGGTCGCGGAACATCTCGCTCACCTGCACCGTGAGGTACTGAAAGAGCCGGGCGAACAGCGCCGGGTCTCGCAGAATGCGCTCCTGAAGATGCGAGAGCGTCGGCAGGCCGAAATCGTGCACGGCCTGCGCGAGCCTGCGCCTCAGCGAACTCACGGAGTAATGCCGGAAGTCGTGCTGATAGCGCAGGTAGATCGCTTCGAGTATCAGCTTCAGTTCGATGTCGAACGTCGCTTCTTCGTCGTGCCGGGCGTCATTCATCTGGGAGATGGGTCCGTTCATCGCTGGCGCAGCCATACGCGGCACAGCGACACGAGCTTATCCACATCGATGGGTTTGGATATGTAGTCGTCCGCACCCGCTTCGAGACATTTCTGGCGATCGCTCGGCATCGCCTTCGCCGTCAGCGCGATGATCGGCAGGCGCGCAAATTCCGCGCGCTTGCGGATTTCGGTCATCGCGGTGAGGCCGTCCATCTCGGGCATCATGACGTCCATCAGCACGAGGTCGATATCGCTGCGCCGCGCGAGCGCTTCGAGCGCCTCGCGTCCGTTGCGCGCGATTTCGAGCGTGGCGCCGAGCGGCTCGATCACGCGCGAGAGCGCGAAGATGTTGCGCACGTCGTCTTCCGCGAGCAGGATCGTGCGGCCCTCGAACACGTCGTCGCGCTGACGCGCCGCGCGCAGCATGCGCTGCTGCTCGGGCGGCAGCGCGCTTTCCACGCTATGCAGGAACAGCGTGACTTCGTCGAGCAGGCGCTCCGGCGATTTCGCTCCCTTGATGATGATCGATTTCGAGTATCGGCGCAGGCGCTGCTCCTCTTCCTGCGACAGCAGCCGTCCGGTATAGACGATGACGGGCGGCGACGCCTGCCCTCCGCCCGCCGACACGCGTTCGAGCAGTTCGTAGCCGGAGCCGTCGGGCAGCGCGAGATCCATCACGACGCAATCGAACGGCGCGCGCTGCATCTCCTCGATGGCCTCCGCGATCGATCCCGCCTCCACGATCCCGACCGTCTCGCTCGCGAGCAGCGCATGAATGCTCTGGCGCAGCGCCGGATCGTCCTCCACGACGAGCACGCGGCGCATGCCTTGCGCCGAGCGCGCTTCGAGCTTGCGGATGGCGCGGGCGAGATCGTCGCGCGCGCCCGGCTTCAGCGTGTAGCCGATCGCGCCCAGGTGCAGCGCGACGTCGGCGTGATCGGTCGCGGAGACGACGTGAATCGGGATGTGGCGCGTGAGCGGATCGTGCTTCAGCCATTCGAGCACCGTGAGACCCGACTGATCCGGCAAGCCGATGTCGAGCAGAATCCCGTTCGGCTGAAGCGAACGCGCGAGCTCGACGCCCTGCGTGGCGGTGGCAGCGTGCACGCAGTCGAAGTCGAGTTCGTGGGCGAGATCGTAGAGAATGCCGGCGAACGGCTGATCGTCCTCGATGACGAGAATCACGCGATCCGGACGCTTGCGGTCGGCGCGATCATCGGCGATGGCCATCGGCTCGGGCATCGCGACCGGTGCCTGAACGGGCGACGGCTGCACGGGCGGCGGCGCGGGTGCGGGTGCGGGTACGGACGCGGGCGCGGCGGCCGGCGCCGGCTCGCTCATCGTGCCGATCGTATCGAGCTTCGCGGTGACGGTGCCTTCGCGCACGGCGATAGGCAGCGTCACCGAAAATACGCTGCCCTGGCCGAGTTCGCTCGACACGGACACCGAGCCGCCGAGCAGGCGCGAGAACTCGCGCGAGATCGACAGCCCGAGGCCGCTGCCGCCGTACTTGCGGCTCGTCGTGCCGTCGGCTTGCTGGAAGGCCTGGAAAATCATGTCCTGCTTCTCGCGCGCGATGCCGATGCCCGTGTCGCGCACATCGAAGCGCAGCGCATTGTCGCCCGCGCGCTCGACCGCGACGGTCACCCGGCCGCGCTCGGTGAACTTGAACGCGTTGGACAGCAGATTGCGCAGCACTTGCAGCAGCCGCTGGCTGTCGGTGACGAAATACTGCGGCACGTTCTCGCCATGCTCCGTGACGAATTCCACACCCTTGCTCCCGGCGATGGGCGCGAAGGACTGCCGCAGCGTCTGCAAAATCGAATCGACGGACGTGGGCGCGAACTGCACGTCCATCTGCCCCGCCTCGACCTTCGACAAATCGAGGATGTCGTTGATGAGCGAAAGCAGATCGCTGTTCGACGAATGGATCGTCGCCGCGTAGCGCACCTGTTCGTCGGTCAGGTTGCCTTGCTTGTTGTCCTGCAGGAGCTTCGCGAGGATCAGCGAACTGTTGAGCGGCGTGCGCAGTTCGTGCGACATGTTCGCGAGGAACTCCGACTTGTACTGGCTCGCGCGCTCCATTTCCAGTGCGTTCGCGGTCAGCTCCTGCTGCGCCTGCAGAAGCTCGGCCTTCTGCCGCTCCAGATGCTGCGTGTGCTCTTCGAGCTGGACATTGGTTTGTTCGAGTTCCGCCTGCTGCTGTTCGAGACGCGCCTGCGAATCCTGCAGCGCGCGGCCGCGCTCTTCGAGCTCCTCGTTCGAGACGCGCAGCTCTTCCTGCTGCACCTGTAATTCCTCGCTCTGGCGCTGCGTTTCTTCGAGCAGCTCGACGAGACGCGCGCGATAACGCGCCGAACGCAGCGCCATGCCGATCGGTTCCGACGCCTGCTCGAGCAGCGCGCGGGCATCGCCGAAACGTCCCTCGCTGCCGACGAAGCCGAGCTCGATCGCGCCGACGATATCGCCATCGGCAGAAAGCGGCGCAATCAGGACGCGCGACGCCGTCGCCGATCCGAGCGCGGAGCCGACTTTCAGATAATGCGAAGATGCGTCGCGCAGTTCGAGCACACGCGCTTCCTCGATCGCCTGGCCGATGAGCCCTTCGCCGCGCCCGATCCTGGCCGGCGCGCCGCCCTCGTCCGGCAGCGCCCAGGCCGCGACGCGCACGAGCACATCGCCTTCGAGCGCGTAGACGACGCCGACTTTCGCGTCCACATACGGAATGATCGAACGCAGAATGCTCACGCCGATCGAAGCCACTGACTGCTCGCCGCGCAGCTTGACGCCCGCCTGCACGATGCCCTGCTGCAGCCAGGTCGTGCGTTGTATGGCGAGCCGCGATTTGATATACAGATGCGCCACCGCCGCGAGCACGATCAGCACGACGATGCCCATCACGCGGTTGACCTGGAGCACCGCACTGCTCGTGCCGGGATCGCCTGTGGCGAGTGCGTAGCCTGCGATCATCAGCGCGGCCGATGCACCCGCGGTGACGATCGGCACCGACGGCCGGTCGGCCCAGACGCACAGCACGACCGGCAGCACGTAAAAGACCCAGATCGCGACGCGCATCGGCGTGAGCACATCGATGCTGAATACGACGGCGAGCGCGAGCGCGATGGCGAGATAAATCCAGGAGCGTAGTGTTTTAGAGTCTTGAGGCATCGTCCACCGGGTCTGTTCATGTTTTGCGCGGGTCTCGCGCCGGCAGCAGGCACGGACCTTAGCATGAGCCGCAAGCCCTTGTCACATCGGGCTTTGCAGCCGATCGGCGCATGCTTTCCCGCGCGGCAGTTGTTACGAAACACGGCCGCGCCAGCGTTTTTAACGAGGTAAGAATGACTGATTTTTCCGGCTCTCGCGTGCTCGTCACGGGCGCCTCGGGGTTCGTCGGGTCCGCGGTCGCACGGCTCGCCATCGAACGCGGTTTCGACGTGCGCGTGCTCGTGCGCAAGACCAGCCCGCGCAAGAACGTCGAATCGCTGAATGCGGAGATCGTCGTCGGCGACATGCGCGACGAAGCGTCGATGCGCGCGGCGCTCAAGGGCGTGCGCTTCCTGTTCCACGTCGCGGCCGATTACCGCATCTGGGCGCCCGACCCGAGCGAAATCGAGCGCGCGAATCTCGAAGGCACCGAGGCGACGATGCGCGCGGCGCTGGCCGAAGGCGTCGAGCGCATCGTTTATACCAGCAGCGTCGCGACCCTGAAGGTGACGAGTTCGGGCGTGATCGTCGACGAGACGAAGCCGTCGGACGCGGCAAGCACGATCGGCGCGTACAAGCGCAGCAAGGTGCTCGCCGAGCGCGCCGTGGAGCGCATGGTCGCGCGGAACGCGCTGCCCGCGGTGATCGTCAATCCGTCGACGCCGATCGGCCCGCGCGACGTGCGTCCGACACCGACCGGGCGCATCATCGTCGAAGCGGCGACGGGCAAGATTCCCGCCTTCGTCGATACGGGCCTGAATCTCGTCCATGTCGACGACGTCGCGAACGGACACTTCCTCGCGCTGGAACGTGGCAAGACCGGCGAGCGGTACATCCTCGGCGGCGAGAACCTGCCCTTGCAGCAGATGCTCGCGGACATCGCCGGATTCGTCGGGCGCAAGCCGCCGACCATCAGGCTGCCGCGCGGGCCGCTCTATCCGCTCGCGGTCGGCGCCGAACTGTTCGCCAAGGTGAGCGGCAAGGAGCCGTTCGTGACCGTCGATGCACTGCGCATGTCGAAGAACAAGATGTACTTCACATCGGCCAAGGCCGAACGCGTGCTGGGCTACAGCGCGCGGCCGTATCGGGAAGGATTGAAGGATGCGCTCGACTGGTTCCGGGCAAACGGGTATCTCGTCACGTGAAGCACCAAATCATTTCGTGAAACGTTCCGCGCGGCGCAATGGCGCGCCGGCGCGCAACTCTTGTATAAGACTTGAAAAAAGTTAAGTTATTGATATAGCACGATAAACGTCCGTTTTGGCCGTTCGCGCATGGCGAAATTCACACGCGCGCCTCGCAAAATCAGGCAGAATAGCGCTTTGTTGCCGGAGGGGTGCCGAGGCCGGCGGTTTTTTCCAACCTGTTTTCGGATGTCGAGACAAGCGATGAGTAATCAGCAACCCACCATCATCTACACCCTGACCGACGAAGCTCCGCTGCTCGCGACCAGCGCCTTTCTGCCGATCATCCGTGCATTCACCGCGCCGGCGGGCGTCAATGTCGCGACGAGCGACATCTCCGTCGCCGCGCGCATTCTGGGCGAATTCCCCGAATTCCTGACCGACGAGCAGAAGGTCCCCGACAACCTCGCCGAGCTCGGCCGCCTCACGCAGCTCGACGACACCAACATCATCAAGCTGCCGAACATCAGCGCGTCCTTGCACCAGTTGACGAGCGCGATCAAGGAACTCCAGTCGAAGGGCTACAAACTGCCCGACTATCCCGAAGAGCCGAAGAACGACGAAGAGAAAGCCATTCGCGCGCGCTATGGAAAGTGCCTCGGCTCGGCCGTGAACCCGGTGCTGCGCGAAGGCAACTCGGACCGCCGCGCGCCGCTCGCCGTGAAAAACTACGCGAAGAAGCATCCGCACAGCATGGGCGAGTGGAGCATGGCCTCGCGCACGCACGTCGCGCACATGAAGCACGGCGACTTCTATCACGGCGAAAAGTCGATCACGAACGACCGCGCCCGCGAAGTGCGCATGGAACTCGTCACGAAGCGCGGCGAAACCATCGTGCTCAAGCCGAAGGTCAAGCTGCAGGAAGGCGAGATCGTCGACAGCATGTTCATGAGCAAGAAGGCGCTCGTCGAATTCTACGAAGAGCAGATGGAAGACGCGCGCAAGACCGGCGTCATGCTGTCGCTGCACGTGAAGGCGACCATGATGAAGGTCTCGCACCCGATCGTCTTCGGCCACGCCGTGAAGGTGTTCTACAAGGACGCGTTCGCGAAGCACGCGAAGCTCTTCGAAGAGCTCGGCATCAATGTGAACAACGGCCTCGTCGATCTGTACACGAAGATCGAGGCGCTGCCGGAATCGCAGCGCGACGAAGTCATCCGCGACATGCACGCGTGCCACGAGCACCGCCCGGCGCTCGCGATGGTCGATTCGGCCAAGGGCATCTCGAACCTGCACGCGCCGAACGACGTGATCGTCGACGCTTCCATGCCCGCGATGATCCGCGCCGGCGGCAAGATGTGGGGCGCCGACGGCCGTCCGCAAGACACGAAGTGCCTGATTCCGGAAAGCACGTTCGCGCGCATCTATCAGGAAATCATCAATTTCTGCAAGACGAACGGCGCGTTCGATCCCAAGACCATGGGCACGGTGCCGAACGTCGGCCTGATGGCGCAGAAGGCCGAGGAGTACGGCTCGCACGACAAGACGTTCGAGATCGCGGAAGACGGCACGGCGCGTATCGTCGATAACGCGACGAACGAAGTCATCGAAGGGCTCACGCAGGAAGTCGAGAAGGGTGACATCTGGCGCATGTGCCTCGTGAAGGACGCGCCGATCCGGGACTGGGTGAAGCTCGCCGTCACGCGCGTGAAGAACTCGGGCACGCCGGCGGTGTTCTGGCTCGACCCGTATCGTCCGCACGAAGCCGAACTCATCAAGAAGGTCGAGACGTACCTGAAGGATTACGACACCACGGGCCTCGACATCCAGATCATGTCGCAGGTGCGCGCGATGCGTTACACGCTCGAGCGCGTGATTCGCGGCATGGACACGATCTCGGTCACCGGCAACATCCTGCGCGACTATCTGACCGACCTGTTCCCGATCATGGAACTCGGCACGAGCGCGAAGATGCTGTCGATCGTTCCGCTGATGGCGGGCGGCGGCCTGTACGAGACCGGCGCGGGCGGCTCGGCGCCGAAGCACGTGCAGCAGCTCGTGCAGGAGAACCACCTGCGCTGGGACTCGCTTGGCGAATTCCTCGCGCTGGCGGTGTCGCTCGAAGAGCTCGGCATCAAGAACGACAACGCGCGTGCGAAGCTCGTCGCGAAGGCGCTCGACGCCGCCACCGGCAAGCTGCTCGACAACAACAAGAGCCCGTCGCCGAAGACCGGCCAGCTCGACAATCGCGGCAGCCAGTTCTATCTCGCGATGTACTGGGCGCAAGAGCTCGCATCGCAGACGGACGACAAGGAACTCGCCGGACTGTTCGCGCCGCTCGCGAAGACGCTCGCCGAGAACGAGCAGAAGATCGTCGACGAACTCGCCGCCGTGCAGGGCAATGCGGCCGACATCGGCGGCTATTACAAGCCGGACGAGAAGAAGCTCGAAGCGGTGATGCGTCCGAGCAAGACGTTCAACGCCGCGCTCGCGCAAGTGCGCGCGCAGTAAAGCGCGGTACGGGCGCGTCATGCGCGCCCCGATCGACCGGCATCTCTTCGGGGATGCCGGTTTTGTTTTTGAGCCGCCGCATCGCACGATGCCGCCATCGGCATCGAAGAAATCTGTCGTGTAATCCGCACGCTCGGTGCAATTGGTTACAACCTGTGCCGACCTCGCCAAATTCGAGCGGGTAGAATCGTTGCCTCGCCGCCCGCTTGCCAGACACAGACACACTCGCATGAATCTACAAGACCAGCTCGGCGCGCTGGAGTCGAGCCTCGACACGCTCCTCCAGACCGCAGCCGCATCTGTCCGAACATCCGTTGAATCGACCGAAGCCGCGACGCCGTCCAGTGAAGTTTCGCCGGACGAACCGCCCGCGCTGGGCAACGTGCGCGAACCGGACGGTTCCGCTGCGCCCGCCGAACCGCCCGGCCTGAACGAGCCGCCCACGCTCGTCGTCTCGCGACCGGAGCGCAACGCGGTCGAAATGACGATTGCGGGCAAGACGGTGAAGCTGAGCCCGGAAGGCGTGTCGGAGCTGATCGAGCAATTGTCGAACGTGCGCGCGTCGATGACGGTGGAGCAGCCGACGGGCATCCCGCCCGGATGGCGCTTCGCGGCCACCAAAAATCCGGTCATGGCGACGCAGAAACACGCGAACGGCGACCGGCTGCTGGTCCTGCGTCACAGCGGCCACGGCTGGGTGCCGTTCACGTTTTCGCCGAACATGGTCATCGAGCTGTATGCCATGTTGACGAAGAAATAAGCGCGAACTGCCGCTTACGAACCCTCCTGAGTCGGCGCCTGCACGCGCGCCTTCCATTGCCCGCCCTTCCCGCTCCAGTAACGCACGGCCGAGCCGATCGTCGCGCTCACGTAGAACAACGCGACGAGCGGCAGGAGCGGCGCCCATAAGAGCGACCTGCCGTAATAGCGCAGCATCGGACCATAGGCGATGCACATGATCGCCCACGCGGCGCATGCGGGCCAGGCGCGCGCGCCGTAGACGAGCGCGAGCACCGGCGGCGCGAGATAGATCAGCGCCATGCCGAGCACCGTGCCGGCCAGCAGCAGCGGCGAATAGCGCAGTTGCGTGAACGCCGTGCGGGCGATCATGTTCCAGATATCGCGCCAGCTTTCGTAAGGACGCAGCGATTCGCTGCGCGCGGCGAGATCGAGCCGGATGGGTCGCGCGTCGTTGCGGCCCGCGCGATGCTTGATGCGCGCGGCGAGACTGCAATCGTCGATCAGTTCCTGACGGATCGATTCGATCCCGCCCGCCTCCACGAGCGCCGAGCGGCGCACGAGCATGCAGCCGCCCGCCGCGCCGGACGTCGGCTTCTTCACGTCGTTGACCCAGGCGAACGGATAGAGCTTCGCGAAGAAAAACACGAATGCCGGAATCAGCACCTTCTCCCAGAGCGAATCGCAACGCAGACGCACCATCAGCGAGACCAGATCGCGGTCTTCGAGAATCGTGCGCGCGACGAGTTGCGTCGCGGCATCGGCCGGATGATGGATGTCGGCGTCGGTCAGGAGCAGGAACTCGGCGGGCAGGCCAAGCGAATCGATCGCGCCGATGCCCTGCGACTGCGCCCACACCTTGCCCGACCAGCCCGGCGGCAGCGGCTGCGCGGTCAGCACGGTCAGACGATCTTCGAGCCCGAGATCGCGGGCGGCGGCGAGCGCGACGCTCGCGGTGCCGTCGGTGCTGTGGTCATCGACGACGATCACATGAAACGCGCCCGCGTAGTCCTGCTTCAGCAGCGAGCCAACCGCCCGCCCGATGACGTCGGCCTCGTTGCGCGCCGGTACGACGGCCACGAGCGCGGGCCATGCGCCGCGGCGCGCGATCTCCGCGTTGCCGACGGCGTGGACCGTCGTATCGGACAGCGCCGGCGCGGGTTCCGCGCGCCAGAAGCCGCCGCGTGCGAACAGCAGCACAATCCAGATCAAAAAAGACAGCCAGGCGATCAGTAGCATGAAATAAACGATTAGCTTGGAAACGGTGGCGCAGCCGGAAGGTGCGGTCGACGGCGCGTTGCGGGAAATAGACACGGATGAACGCCGTAGGGCGAACGCCCCGGACCGCATGACGGCAAGACGCGACAGTTTACTGGCTTCTCAAAATTGTCGTACTGACGCGCGCGACGGGCTGTGCAGTGAAGCGGCCATTGAGCACCCAAAAAGGGAACGGGTTAGAATACGCGGTCAACTTCGGCGCGCAGACCACAATCACCGTGTCTTTTTTTCCGGTCTGCTTTCCTGGCGCTCTCCTGACGTTTCCGAGACGTCACGAACGCCGAATCAACGGAAAGCGCGAGCTTCGCGCCGGCTATCCCGAAACCCGCGTCAGTCGGAGTTCGTTCGAATATGCGTATCATCCTTGCTCAACCCCGCGGCTTTTGTGCGGGCGTGGTCCGTGCGATCGAAATCGTCGATCGGGCCCTCGAACGGCATGGCGCGCCTGTCTATGTGCGTCACGAGATCGTTCACAACCGTCATGTCGTCGACAACCTGCGCAGCAAGGGTGCGCGTTTCGTCGAGGAACTGGATGAAGTGCCGCACGGCGCGGTCGCGATCTTCAGTGCGCACGGCGTCGCGCAGAGCGTCGAAAAGGATGCGCAGACGCGCGGGCTCGACGTGCTGGACGCCACTTGCCCGCTCGTCACGAAAGTTCATGTGCAGGGGCGGCAGTACGTATCGCAGGGACGCACGCTCATTCTGATCGGCCACGCGGGTCATCCGGAAGTCGAGGGCACGATCGGGCAGATTCCGGCCGAAGTCGTGCTGGTGCAGAGCGAGGCCGAAGTGGAAAAGATGACGCTCGCGCCGGACACGCCCGTCGCCTACGTCACGCAGACCACGCTTTCGGTCGATGACACGCGCGGCATCATCGATGCCTTGCAGCGCCGCTTCACGGATATCGTCGGCCCGGACACGCGCGACATCTGCTACGCGACGCAAAACCGCCAGGCCGCCGTGCGCGAGCTGTCGAGCCAGGTGGACGTGCTGCTCGTGGTCGGCGCGACCAACAGTTCCAATTCCAACCGCCTGCGGGAAATCGGCGCCGAGACCGGCGTTCCGAGCTACCTCGTCGCGGACGGTTCAGAGATCAAGCCGGAGTGGTTTGCCAATGTGCAGACGGTCGGCATCACCGCGGGCGCTTCGGCGCCCGAGGAAATGGTCAAACATGTGATCGATGCCCTGCGCGCGTTCGGAAACGTCGAAGTCACGACGATGAACGGCCGCGAGGAGAAGGTCGAATTCAAACTTCCCGCGAAGCTCACTCAGCCGGTCGCCGCCGTTGCGGCAACCGCGATTCGCGAAGAATAAGGAGAGGACGCAATTGTCTATCCCGATGCTCCAGAAGGCCCGCGTAGGCGCCTACATCTTCAAGCAGCACCTGACGGGCAACAAGCGTTACCCGCTCGCGCTGATGCTGGAACCGCTCTTCCGCTGCAATCTCGCCTGTAACGGCTGCGGCAAGATCGACTATCCGGATCCGATCCTGAACCAGCGCCTGTCGCTGGAAGAGTGTCTCGGCGCCGTCGACGAATGCGGGGCGCCGGTCGTGTCGATCGCGGGGGGCGAGCCTTTGCTGCACAAGGAAATGCCGCAGATCGTGAAGGGCATCATGGCGCGCAAGAAGTTCGTGTATCTCTGCACGAACGCGCTGCTGATGGAAAAGAAGATGGACGATTACGAGCCGAGCCCGTACTTCGTCTGGTCGGTGCACCTCGACGGCGACCGCGAGGCGCACGATCACTCGGTTTCGCAGCCGGGCACCTACGACAAGGCCGTCGCCGCCATCAAGGAAGCGAAGCGCCGCGGCTTTCGCGTAAACATCAACTGCACGCTGTTCAACGATGCCGAACCCGAGCGCGTCGCGAAGTTCTTCGACACGCTCGGCCCGATCGGCGTCGATGGCATCACCGTCTCGCCGGGCTACGCGTATGAGCGCGCGCCGGATCAGCAGCACTTCCTGAATCGCGAAAAGACCAAGAATCTGTTCCGCGAAATCTTCAAGCGCGGCAACAACGGCAAGAACTGGTCGTTCAGCCAGTCCACGCTGTTCCTCGACTTCCTCGCGGGCAACCAGACGTATCAGTGCACGCCGTGGGGCAACCCGGCACGCACGGTGTTCGGTTGGCAAAAGCCCTGCTATCTGGTCGGCGAAGGTTACGTGAAGACCTTCAAGGAACTGATGGAAACCACCGACTGGGACAAGTACGGCACCGGCAAGTACGAAAAGTGCGCGGACTGCATGGTCCACTGCGGCTTCGAGGCGACGGCCGTGATGGATACGGTGGCGCATCCGCTCAAGGCCGCGAAGATCGCCCTTTCGGGTCCGCGCACGACGGGCGCATTCGCCAAGGACCTGCCGATCGACAAGCAGCGTCCGGCCGAATACGTGTTCTCGAAGCACGTCGAAATCAAGCTGGAAGAGATCGGCCGCATGCAGAAGAACAAGGGTTCGAAGACGGCGGCGGCGGTGAACTGAGGCGCTTATCGGACGTTTGGAAATGCGAAGGGCGGGTGACTTGGGTCACCCGCCCTTTTTGCTTTCATGTTCGCCGCCCTTGATCTTTGAGGGCCTCCCGATCATCTACGGCGACGGGTTCCATCGGATCGGCAACGCTTCGAGCGGCGAGATCGAACATTGCCATTTCTACACGCACAAAAAACGCGACGGCTCTCGCCGTCGCGTTCTCGTCAACCACTGCTAAGCCGCATCAGCTCAGCAGCACTTCCCCGCTCCCGATCCGTACCTCGCCTCCTGACGCTCACGGAAAAACTCCGCATAGCTCATCATCGGCTTGTCGGGATGCGTCGTCTGCATGTGCGTGACATAAGCGTCGTAATCAGGCATTCCGACCATCAGACGCATCGTCTGGCCGAGATAGCGTCCTGCTTGCCGAAGATCGGTGAACATCGTGCGCTCCTAGTGGCCCGAACGAACCGCTGCGCCCGCGCCGGCGGGCATCGCCTCGAATGGCGTCTCGCGCACCGTCGGCTTCGTTTCGCGACGCGCGCGCAACACGGCCAGCACGCCGTACACCGCGATGCTCACCACCACGAAGATGAACAACCCGGCAAGCGCCGCATCGACGTAATCGTTGAAGATGATGCGCTGCATCTCCGCGAGCGACTTCGCCGGCGCCATCACCTTGCCCGCGTCGTACGCGTCCTTCAGCTTGCCCGCGTGCGCGAGGAAGCCGACCTTCGGATTCGCGTCGAAAATCTTCTGCCAGCCGGCCGTCAACGTGCAGATGAGCAGCCAGATCGTCGGCACGAGCGTGACCCACGCGTAGCGCTCGCGCTTCATCTTGAACAGCACGACGGTGCCGAGCATCAGCGCGATGCCCGCGAGCATCTGATTCGAGATGCCGAAGAGCGGCCACAGCGTGTTGATGCCGCCGAACGGATCGACCACGCCCTGATACAGGAAGTAGCCCCACGCGGCGACGCACAGGCCCGTCGCGATGAGGTTGGCCGGAAGCGACTCCGTGCGGCGCAGCGCCGGATGGAACGTGCCGAGCAGATCCTGCAGCATGAAGCGGCCGGCGCGCGTGCCCGCATCGACCGCGGTCAGGATGAAGAGCGCTTCGAACAGAATGGCGAAGTGATACCAGAACGCCATCATCGCCGGGCCGCCGATCACCTGATGAAGAATTTGCGCCATGCCGACCGCGAGCGTCGGCGCGCCGCCGGCACGCGCCACGATGGTCGTCTCGCCGACCGCCTTCGCCGTCGCCGTCAGCATGTCCGGCGTCAGCGCGAAGCCCCAGCTCGAGACGGTCTGCGCGACCGCTTCGGGCGTCGAGCCGAGCAGCGCGGCGGGGCTGTTCATCGCGAAGTACACGCCCGGCTCGATCACGCAGGCGGCGACGAGCGCCATGATCGCGACGAACGACTCCATCAGCATCGCGCCATAACCGATGAAGCGCATGTTGACTTCGTTATCGATCATCTTGGGCGTCGTGCCCGACGAGATGAGCGCATGGAAGCCCGACACCGCGCCGCACGCGATCGTGATGAACAGGAACGGGAACAGGTTGCCCGACCACACCGGCCCGCTGCCATCGACAAACTTGGTGAACGCCGGCATCTTCAGTTCGGGCGCGACGATCAGAATGCCGACCGCGAGACCCAGAATCGTGCCGATCTTGAGGAAAGTCGACAGATAATCGCGCGGCGCGAGCAGCAGCCACACCGGCAGCACCGACGCGACGAAACCGTAGCCGATCAGGATCCACACGAGCTGCACGCCGGTGAACGTGAAATACGGCGCGAACGTCGCCGATTCCGCGACCTGGCCGCCGTACACGATCGCGAGCATCAGGCCGATGAAACCGATGATCGACACCTCGCCGATGCGCCCCGGACGGATGTAGCGCGTATAGACGCCCATGAAGAGCGCGATCGGAATGGTCGCCGCGACGGTGAACGTGCCCCACGGCGAATTGGTCAGCGCTTTGACGACGATCAGCGCGAGCACCGCGAGAATGATCACCATGATGAGGAACGCGCCGAAAAGCGCGATCACGCCGGGCACGGTGCCCAGCTCCATCTTGATGAGATCGCCGAGCGAGCGGCCGTCGCGTCGCGTCGAGATGAACAGGATGACGAAATCCTGCACCGCGCCCGCGAACACCACACCGGCGAGTATCCACAGCATGCCGGGCGTGTAGCCCATCTGCGCGGCCAGCACAGGGCCTACCAGCGGGCCCGCGCCCGCGATCGCGGCGAAGTGATGGCCGAAGAGCACGTACTTGTTCGTCGGCACGTAGTCGAGGCCATCGTTATGACGAACGGCCGGCGTCATGCGCAGGCCGTCGAGTTGCAGCACTTTCGCCGCAACGAAGCGCGAATAGAACCGATAAGCGATGAGATAGACGCAGACCGCCGCGATGACGATCCACAGTGCGCTGATACGCTCGCCGTGCGCGAGTGCAATGGTGCCGAATGCGAACGCGCCCAATAGCGCGAGCGCGATCCAGACCAGGAATCCGGAAGCCCGATTCATGGCGTCTCCTTAGTTATTGACCCGTCAGGTCGATGGATGCGCCGTGATAGCGCATTGGGCGGTAGTATTCGCTTTCGCCCGGGCGCTTACAAGCGCATAACTACGTATGCGTACTACGTGGCTTCACGTAGCGGAAAACCCTGTATCAATGAATCTCAAGGCAAAGATCTTCCTGCTTGCGATCGTGCCGTTCGCGCTGGCGATCGGTGGAATCACCTACGGTGTACGCCAGCAGGCGCAGTCGCTCGCGCAGGCGCAGCACGAGACGACGCAGGCCGCCTACATGGCGAGCAAGGAGATCGAGCTGCGGCATTACGTCGAGATCGCGAAGAGCGCGATCGCGCCATACTATGATGCTCCCGCGACCGACCCGCGCAGCGACGACGAACGCCGCCGCCTCGCGCTCGACGCGCTGCAGCGGCTCGATTTCGGACAGGACGGCTACTTTTTCGTCTACACGATGCACGGCACATCGCTCATGCATCCGCGCCAGCCGGATCTCGTCGGACGCGACCTCTGGCTGATGCGCGACCCGAACGGCGCGCTGACCATTCAGGAACTCATCGAACAGGCATCGAAAGGCGGCGGCTACGTCCGGTACGTCTGGCGGCGGCCGTCCACCGGACTGATCGCGCCCAAGCTCGGTTACGTGGTGCCGCTCGAGCGCTGGGGCTGGATGATGGGCACGGGCATCTATCTGGAGGATGTCGAGACGACGCTTGCGCGCATCGACTCGCAGGCGGCCACGAATATCGAGCGCACGCTGATGTGGATCGGCGCGATCGCGCTCGCCGGGCTCGCGATCATCGCGGTGTGCGGCGCGGTGCTCAACATCAGCGAGCATCGAAGCGCCGATGCGAAGCTGAAGCGCCTCGCGCGGCAAGTGGTGGATTCGCAGGAACAGGAACGCGCGCGGCTCTCGCGCGAGTTGCACGACGGCATCAGCCAGATGCTCGTCTCGGTGAAGCTGCTGCTCGAATCGGCGCTCGCGCGTTTCGAGCATGGCACGGCGCGCGAGCCGACCGCGGAGGCCGCGCTCGCGACGAGCCTCGGACGTCTCTCGGGCACGCTGCGCGAAGTGCGCCGCATCTCGCATGCGCTGCGCCCCGCGATGCTCGACGACCTCGGTCTCGCCGCGGCGCTGGAGCAGCTCGTGCGCGAATTCGACGGCCAGGACGGCATCGAGGCGCGCTTCGAATCGATGGACGACGGCAAGCCCTGTGCGACGCAGCGCACGACGCTGCCCGATCCCGTCAACACCGTGCTCTTTCGCATCGCGCAGGAAGCGCTGACCAACATCGCGCGGCACGCGCAGGCATCGCGCGCGGTGATCACGCTCGATATCGCCGCGCACGCCGTCACGCTCGACATCACCGACAACGGCCGCGGCTTCGACGCGCATGGCGCGCTCTCCGATCCGGCGAGCGGCGTCGGACTGCGCAACATGCGCGAGCGGCTCGACACGCTCGGCGGCACGCTGGCGATCGGCTCGCAACTCGGCCGCACGTCGATCACCGCGAGCGTGCCGCTGCCGCTCGCCGCACCCAATCTTCAAGGACTTACCGATGAGCGCTGAACCCGCCCGCATCATTCTCGTGGACGATCACCCGCTCGTGCGCGACGGCTTGCGCGCCCGACTCGACTCCGTGCCGCGTCTTTGCGTGACCGGCGAGGCGGGCAACGCAAAAGAAGCGCTCGCGCTCGCCGCCGACGAATCGAATCCGCCCGATCTCGCGCTGATGGACGTCGGCATGGCGGGCATGAGCGGCATCGAGCTGGCGGCGCTTTTTCACGAGCGGCATCCGGGCATCCGCGTGCTGATGCTGTCGATGCACGACAACGTGGAGTACGTGAAGCAGGCGGTGCGCGCGGGCGCGAGCGGCTACGTGCTGAAGGATTCGCCCGCCGCGGAGATCCTTCAGGCGATCGACGCGGTGCTCGCCGGAAAGACCTTTTTCAGCGCCGGGCTCGCCGCACGCATGATTCAGGCACAGTCGATGCAGACGCCGCTCGAACGCCTGACGCCGCGTGAGCGCGACGTCCTCGACGCGCTGGCCGAGGGCTTATCGAGCAAGCAGATCGCGCAGCAGCACGGGCTGTCGGTGCGCACGGTGGAAACGCATCGCCTGAATTTGAAGCGCAAACTGGATATCGACGGACAGGCCGAGCTGATCAAGTTCGCGGTGGAGCACCGCCGAACGTGACGCCCGGCCTCGGCGGAAGACACGAAGCGCGACGAGACGCGACTCAGCCTGCGGACCGGGCGTTGTGCTCGGAAAGGAATTTGATGAGGCCGTCGACGCCGCCCTTTTGCAACTGGCCGGCGAATTGTTGCTGGTAGACCTGGATGAGCCACGCGCCCATCATGTCGATGTCGTAGATTTTCCAGCCCTGCGGCGTCTTCTCCAGACGATAGCGCACGGGGTTGTCGCCGCCCGTGGAAATGACGTGCGATTCGACCACTGTGTCTTTCGTGTTGGCATCGATGTTGGGCGCATCGAACTTGAACTTCACGTCCTGATCGCGCAATTGCGAGAGCGAGGCCGCATACGTGCGAACCAGAAGCGTTTGGAACTGGTCGTAAAGCTGCTTTTGCTGCTCGGGCGTGGCGCTCGCCCAGGCCTTGCCCACCGCGATGCGCGTGGTGCGCTGGAAGTCGGTAGCGGGCAGGAAGCGCGTTTCGACGAGCTGCGTGATCTTCGCCATGTCGCCGCCGCGCGCCTGCGGGTCGGCCTTCATCGCGTTGACAGTGCCTTCGACGGCGCTCTTCACGACGGCATCGGGACTCGTTTGTGCGAGTGCCTCGCCCGCGAAGGACAGCGAGGCTAGGAGGAAAGCGAAGCAAATAGACAGATAGCGTTTCATGGCACCCGTTCTCTAATCAGGTTTGGTGGCGCGGGTTGTGCGGCCTTCGGACATTGCAGCGGCGGCCAGCTGGCTGCGAGGTCAGTATATCGACACCGCCGCGCCGCAACAGTTCAAGCATGGAGTGTTGCGGTGCGCCCGGTATACTTGCGCGGCTTCCCACGTCGTTTCATGGAGTGATCCGGATCCCGGCGGTCGGCATCATGCAATTCGCGCGTTCGCACGCACAAAAGATAACAGGGCACACCAGGTAGCGTCTTCATGCTGACGTCCAACATTACTCGCTTCGTCACCCTCGCCATCCGCCGGCCGGCGTGGATTATCGCCGTTTCGCTGCTGCTCGGCGTGCTCTCCACGATTTATGTCGTCCATCACTTCAGAATCAGCACCGATGTCAGCCAGCTGATCGAGACGGAGCCCGAGTGGGCTGCGCGCAGCAAGGCGATCGACGCGGCGTTTCCGCAGCGCGGCGCGGCGCTGCTGATCGTCGTTCAGGCGCCGGCGCAGGAATTCGCCGATGCCGCCGCGAACGAGCTCGCCGCCGCGCTCGCGAAAGAGCCGGAGCGCTTCAGGTCGGTGTCGCAGCCCGAGGGCGGCGCGTTCTTCGAGCACAACGGCCTGCTCTATCTGCCGACGGACAAGGTCGAACAGGTCACGAAGCAGCTCGTAGAGGCGCGCCCGCTCATCAACACGCTCGCGCACGACCCGACGCTCACCGGCCTCGCGCAGACCCTCAACACGACGCTCAATCTGCCGCTGACGCTCGGACAGGTCAGCCTCGGCCAGATGGCGGGTCTGCTCGGCAGGAGCGCGGCCGTGCTCGACCGCGTGCTCGCGAATCAGCCCGCCGCATTCTCCTGGCGCGGCCTCGCGGATTCGCCAAACAGCGCGGCGCCCGGGCGTGCGTTCGTCACCGTGTTGCCGGAACTGAACTTCAATGCGCTGAAGGCGGCGGCGGGGACATCGGAAGAGATTCGCGCGAAGGCCGCCGAGCTCGGCATCGACAAAAAGTATGGGGCGACGCTGCATCTGACGGGCGCACAGCCGCTCGCCGACGAGGAATTCGCATCCGTGCAGGACGGCGCCGTGCTCAATGGCGCCCTGACCTTCCTCGTCGTGCTGATGATCCTCTGGGTGGCGCTGCGCTCGAAGCGCATGATCCTCGCGGTGTTCATCACGCTCTTCGTCGGGCTCGCGATCACCGCCGCGCTCGGCCTCATGATGGTCCACGCGCTCAACATGATCTCGGTCGCGTTCATGGTGCTGTTCGTCGGCCTGGGCGTGGACTTCGGCATCCAGTTCGGCGTGAAGTATCGCGAGGAGCGTTACCGGCACAAGCGGCTCGACGTCTCGCTCGCGGAAACCGCGCGCCATGTCGCCGTGCCGCTCACGCTCGCCGCCGCCGCGACCGCCGCGAGCTTCTTCTCGTTTCTGCCGACCGCGTATCGCGGCGTCTCGGAGCTGGGGCTGATCGCGGGCGTCGGCATGTTCGTGGCCTACGCGACCAACATGACGCTGTTGCCCGCGCTCATCAAAGTGTTCGCGCCGCCGGGCGAAGCGCAGTCACCGGGCTTTCCGGTGCTCGCGCCCGTCGACGAGTTCCTCGACCGGCATCGCAAGCCGGTGCTCATCGGCACGCTCGTGGTCGTCATCGGCGCGCTGCCGCTGCTCTTCGATCTGCGCTTCGACTTCAATCCGCTGCATCTGAAAGACCCGCATACCGAGTCGATGGCGACGCTCATCGCGCTCAAGGACTCGCCGGAAGGCGCGGTGAACGATGTCGCGGTGCTCGCGCCCTCGCTCGCCGACGCCGACGGCATCGCGGCGAAACTGCGGAAACTGCCGGAAGTCGGGAGCGCGACGACGCTCTCCTCGCTCATCCCGTCCGATCAGCCGAAGAAACTCGAGCTCATCAAGGCCGCCGCCGATCAACTGCTGCCCGCGCTCGATCAGCAGACGGCAGCGCCCGTGACGGACGCCGTGCGCGTCGCGGCGCTCAAACGCGTGTCGAACCAGCTTTCGCTCGCCGCCGACGAGCATCCCGGCCCCGGCGACAAGGAAGCGAAGCATCTTTCGGAGACGCTCGCAAAGCTGGCGCAAGCCGACGCCGCGACGCGCGACCGCGCCGAGCACGCGATGGCCGAGCCGCTGCGCCTCGCGCTCGCGCAGTTGCGCGCGCTCCTGACGCCTGCGGAAATCACGCGCGACACGCTGCCGCCGCAGATGGTCGCGTCGTTCGTGACGCCGCAGGGCGAAGCGCTCGTCGACATCGCGCCGAGGATCCCGCCCGGGGTCGATCCCAACGACGACGCGCTCCTCGCCCGCTTCGCCGACGCAGTGCAGAAGGCCGCGCCCGACGCGATCGGCGGGCCGATTTCCGTGCGCCATTCGGCGGAGACGATCATCAAGGCGTTCGAGCAGGCGGCGCTCTACTCGCTCATCGCGATCGCCGTGCTGCTGTGGATCGCGCTGCGCCGTTTTGGCGACGTTTTGAGAACTTTGGTACCGTTGCTCGTCTCCGCGATCGTCACGCTGGAACTGTGCGTCGTCTTCAGGATGCCGCTCAACTTCGCGAACATCATCGCGCTGCCGCTGATGCTGGGCGTCGGCGTGGCGTTCAAGATCTATTTCGTGATGGCGTGGCGTTCCGGGCAGACGCGGTTGCTTCAGTCCAGCCTCACGCATGCCGTTATGTTCAGTGCGGCCACGACGGCGACGGCGTTCGGAAGCCTGTGGTTCTCTCATCATCCGGGCACGTCCAGCATGGGGCGGCTGCTGGCGCTGTCGCTCTTTTGCACGCTCATCGGCGCGGTGGTCTTCCAGCCCGTCCTGATGGGCAAACCGCGCAAGGTGCGCGCGGCCGCCCGCGCGAAGCTCAGGGCGGCGCAACGACATGACAACCTAAGAGGAATTGAAGAATGAAGTGGGGATCGACGGCTGTGACCGCTCGTGCACTGCGCAGATTTGGGATGAGCCTGGCGATTGCGGGCGCGCTCGCAACAACGGGCTGCGCGACCGGCCCGGACCGCAATGCGAAAGACCCGCTCGAGCCAATGAACCGCAAGATCTTCACGTTCAACGACACGCTCGATACCTACGTCGCCAAGCCCGTCGCGCAGTTCTATGTCGATTACACGCCGAGCCCGTTCCGCACCGCGGTCAGCAATTTCTTCTCGAATCTGGGCGATTTCTCGAACTTCGCGAACAACCTGCTGCAGTTGAAGATCACCGATGCGACGCAGGATCTGATGCGCATCGCGATGAACTCGCTGTTCGGCATCGGCGGCCTGATCGATATCGCGTCGCCCGCCGGCTTGCCGAAGCACCATCAGGACTTCGGCCTGACGCTCGGGCACTACGGCATGCCGTCGGGGCCGTATCTGGTGCTGCCGCTGCTCGGCCCGAGCTCGTTTCGCGATTCGACGACCTGGCTCGTCGACTGGCGCGTGAATCCCGTCAGTTATGCCGATGCGGGCATCCGCTGGCCGCTCTATGGCGTGAACTTCGTGAGCGCGCGTGCGGACCTGATCGGCGCGACCGACCTGCTTTCGGCCGCCGCGCTCGACAAATACGCGTTTGTGCGCGACGCATACACGCAGCGGCGTCAATATTTGCTGACCGGCGGCGGCGCGAGCTCGCTGCCCGATTACGGCGATGAAGGCGCATCGGCGCCCGAAGGCGCGAGCGCGCCGGAGGGAGCCAGCGCGCCGGAAGGCTCAAGCGGCGGCGGCAGCAGGGAGCAAGGCTTGCCGACGTATGTCGATCCGGGCGCGGCGGCATCGCCTGCGGGTGGGGTCGGCGGAAAGTCGCCTGCGCCCGAGGAGAACGCGCCGAAGGCGCAGCCGTCGCCGAGCTCGAGCAAGGCTCAGGGATTGCCGCAGTATGACGATCCGGCGGCGCAGCCAGCGGGGAAGTAGGCAGGTCTCGAAGCCGGAAAGGAAACGGGCGCCCGAGCGCCCGTTTTGTCTTTAGTGTGCGGGTGCGCTATCAATGCGCGGCCTCTTCCGCCACTTCCTCCATCAGATCGTCGTCGGAAACTTTCGGCGCTTCCACCCCGCCCTGATCACGGCGATACGCCTCGAACAGTTCGTCGGCGTAGCGAATCTTCGTGCGGCCATGCGGCACGGGCTCGCCCTGCTCGTTGAGGTTCACGAACACCATCTTCTCGACGGTCAGAATGCTCTTGCGCGTGATCTTGTTGCGGACTTCCGCGCGCAGCGTGATCGACGTGCGGCCGAAATGCGTCGCGGTGATGCCCAGCTCGATGATGTCGCCCTGACGCGCCGAGCTCACAAAGTTGATTTCGGACATGAACTTGGTCACGACGCGCTGATTGCCCAGCTGCGAAATCGCGTAAATCGCGGCTTCTTCGTCGATCCAGCGCAGAAGGCTCCCGCCGAACAGGCTGCCGTTCGGATTCAGATCTTCGGGCTTGACCCACTTACGGGTGTGGAAATTCATTTGCGGTACCTCGCTTTCTTTACCGCGCGTCGAAGTGCAGAGAAGAGACGCGCGCTGGGTAAGGGTTTTCCCTGATTATAACGAAGTGAGGGTTAACCCGCAGAAAGCAAGGGGAGAACAAAATGATCAGCCAAACGCCAGAGCCCGCGCCGATCCCAGCGCATGCCGCGCCTGGACGAGCGTCGCGCGGGCCGCGCGAGCGTCGGACGCGAGCCGCAACAGCGCGCCCAGTTGCGCCGGATCGCGCAGCAATTCCCGCAGAATCGGACCGATGGCCGTCGTGCCGTCGTCGCGCAAACCGGCCGTCGCGGCAGGGGGCAATGTTCGCCAGGCCGGATCGACGACCGCCCGGCACACCGCGAACGGCAAGCCGCGCGCCGTCGCGATCGCCCCGGCAATATGCGATTCCATATCGACGGCCAGCGCGTCGGTCGACGAATGCAGCGAGCGCTTCTCCGCCTCGGTCTTGACGGGCGCGGTGACGCCCGCCATCCTGCCGCGCCGCACGACGCGCCCGACAGGCGTGCCCGCGAACGCATCGACGATGCGCGCCGACCACGCCGCATCGGTATGCAACTCGCCGAACGGACCGCACACGCTCTCGGCGACGATCAACTCGCCCGGCTCGATATCCGGCGCGAGTCCGCCCGCCGTGCCGAAGCTGATGATGCCCGAGCAGCCGCGCGCGATCGCATCGGACAACGCGCGCTCCAGCCAGTCGGCGCGCGCCGCGAACACCACATCGACGCCCCGCCCGCGCACGATCTTCGCCTCGAACGCCATGCCGGTCACGGCGACGACGGGCGCGTTCACATTGCCGCCGTCACGCGCGTGAGGCCGTCGCGTGTCAGGTTTCGATAGCGCGCGAGCGCCCACAGCGGGAAGAACTTGCGATAGCCGTGGTAGCGCAGGTAGAACACGCGCGGGAAGCCTGTCGCCGTGAAGCGCGTCTCGTCCCACAGGCCGTGCGCCTGCTGCGTCCTGAGCAAATAATCGACGCCTCGCGCGACCGCCGGATGCTCGACCAGACCCGCCGCCATCAGTCCGAGCAGCGCCCACGCCGTCTGCGACGCGGTGCTCGGCGCCTGTTCGTAACCGCGATAGTCGAGCTTGTAGCTCTCGCCGTCCTCGCCCCAGCCGCCGTCGCTGTTCTGGATGCCGACGAGCCAGTCCGCCGCGCGCTTCATGCGCGGGTCCGTCGGTGCGACGCCGGCGGCGTTCAGCGCGCACATCGCCGACCAGGTGCCGTAGATGTAATTCAGGCCCCAGCGGCCGTACCAGCTTCCATCGCGCTCCTGGCCTCGCACGATGTAGTCGAACGCGCGACGCGCGGGCTCGCTGTTGAGCGACGTCTCGCCGAGTTGCGCGAGCATCGAAAGGCAGCGCGCGGAGACATCGACCGTCGGCGGGTCGAGCAGCGCGCCGTGATCCGAGAACGGGATGTTGTTCAGGTAGTACTGCGTGTTTTCCGGCTCGAACGCGCCCCATCCGCCGTCGCTGCTCTGCATGCCGACGACCCACTCACGCGCGCGCGCGATCGACTCGCCGTACATCGCCGTGCCGTTCTCGCGATCGGCACGCTCCATCGCCATCGCGACGACGGCCGTGTCATCGACATCGGGATAATGCGGGTTCGCGAACTGGAATGCCCACCCGCCCGGCCGCACGTCAGGACGGCGGGAGATCCAGTCGCCGCGCACGTCGAGAATCTGCAGCGGCACGAGCCATTCGAGGCCGCGCGCCACCGCCGAGCGCGCCTTTGGCATGCCGGTTTCGAGCAGCGCATGCGCCGCGAGCGATGTATCCCACACCGGCGACAGGCACGGCTGGCAATACGCCTCGCCATCGTCGGCGTCGTCGACGATCAGGAGCTTGTCGAGCGACTTGCGCGCAATCGCGCGATTCGGATGTTCGGGCGGATAGCCGAGGACGTCGTACATCATCACCGAGTTGGCCATCGCCGGAAAAATCGCGCCAAGGCCGTCTTCGCCGTTCAGGCGCTCGTCGACGAAGCGCACCGCTTCATCGATCGCGCGTTCGCGGCCGGCTTTGGGCAGCAGCGGATCGGCGACGCGCAGGATCGAATCGACGACGCGGAAGAACGCGAACCAGCCGCGGCTCTGATGCCCCGAACGCGACGGCATGCCGGTATTGACCGGCGGATTCGTGAACACCTCGTCGATGCGCACGCCGCGCGGATTGCGCGCGCGCGGGCGCTTCGCGTTGAGCACGAGCATCGGCACGATCACCGTGCGCGCCCAGTACGACACCTTCGACAGATGGAACGGGAACCACATCGGCAGGCGCATGATTTCGACGGGCATCATCGGCACCGCGCGCCACGACACGACGCCGAAAAGCGCGAGCAGGATGCGCGTGAACACGTTCACCTTCTCGGCACCGCCCGCGGCGAGGATCGCGCGGCGGGCGCGCTGCATGTGTTCGGCGTCGGCCGAATCGCCGATCATCTTCAGCGCGAAATACGCCTTCACGGTCGCGGAGACGTCCATCGCGCCGTCGGTGAAGAGCGGCCAGCCGCCGTCCGCGCGTTGAATGCGGCGCAGATACCGGCCGATCTTCGCTTCGAGCTTCTCGTCGGCGGTCTCGCCGAGATAGTGGACGAGCAGCACGTATTCAGCCGGGATGGTTGCGTCCGCTTCGAGTTCGTAGAGCCAGTAGCCTTCCGGATGTTGCGCCGCGAGCAGCGCATCGGTGGCGCGGTGGACGGCAGCGTCGAGCGAGGCGCCCGAAACCTGCACGCCCACGGCCGACAGGGATAAATCGTTCATCAGCGTTCCATCGATGGGTTCAACAGCGCGTCCGCCGCCTTCTGGCCGGAGCGGATTGCGCCTTCGATCGTCGCGGGCAGGCCGGTCGCCGTCCAGTCGCCCGCGAGTGTGAAATTGTGCCAGCGCGTGCGCGTGGCGGCCCGCAGGCCTTCCTGCGACGGCACGGCGGCAAACGTCGCGTGCTCCTCGGCGACGACTTGCCACGGCGGCGTCGGCACCGCGGGCATGCGCACCGCCTTCGCCGTCTCCAGCCATACCGCCTGCGCGAGTTCTTCGTGCGGCGTCGCGAGCCATCGGCCGGCGCTTGCGAGCGTGACCGAGAGCCGGCCGTCGGCGGCGAAGATCCAGTCCGACATGCCGTTGACGACGCAGGTCAGCGGCTGAAAGCCCGTCGGCGCGTCCACAGCGAAGTGCACGGTCATGATCGCGCGCGATGCATCCGGCGCGGTCAGGTCCGGCACCAGCCGGCGCGCCGCGTCGGGCGGCACGGCGAGCACGACGCCATCGCCCGTGCCGAGCGTGACGGGCTCCGCCGCGCCTTCGAAAGCCAGCGAGCTTACACGCTCCTTCGAATCCGTGCCCGAAACCCCGATGCCCGCGACGCGCGAACCGAGCCGGATCTCCGCGCCGCCATACTGCAAAAGCCGCAACGCCGGCTCGACGAACGCATGCGACAGCCCGCTTCTCGCGATCAGCGGACGGCACGCCTGACCGCCCTGCGCGACCGTCTCGCGCAGCAAACCGGCCGCGAGCTCCGCGCTCGCTTCGGACGGATCGGCGTTGAGCATCGCACGCAGGAGCGGACGCACGAGAAGACTCCATACGCGATCCTTCCGGCGCACCGATTCCTCGATCGTGCGGCCCGGCTTAGCCCAGAAGAGCGGCAGGTACGGCAGGTAGTCGGCGGGCTGCGTGCCCGGCACACGCGTCTCGGCGTCGAAGATCCAGCGCGGCAAGCGCCCCGGCGACATGCGGACGGTCCAGGCGTCGCCGGTCGCGACATCGAAGAACGGATACTCGGGCTGCGTCGGACCGATCAGCGTGCCGGTTGCGCCGATCGCACGCAGATAGGCCATCGTCGATTGATTGCCTGATAGCAGCAGATGATTGCCGTTATCGAGCGTGACACCGAGCTTTGCATCGAAGAAGGAGCGGCAACGGCCGCCCGCGTGAGGCGCCGCCTCGTGCAGCACGACGCGCGCGCCGCGGCGCTGCGCCTCGACCGCGGCGGCGAGGCCGGCGACGCCCGCACCGACGACGAAGACACGCCGGGACATCAGATCAGGTTGCGCGCCACGATCCACAGCAGGCGCGCACGCGGCGTGCGCACGCGCGTGCGTGGCAGGTCGAAGCCGCGTTTCAGGTTGGCGTCGAGCACGGTGCGATACGCCGCCGACATGATGCGCGGGGCGCGCACCTGGGCGCGCGGCGACGCCGCCATGATCGCATCGGACTGGGCGTAATGGCCTTTCGCGCGCTCGGCGAGCACGGCGCACACGCGCGGCAGGCGGGCATCGCCGACGATGCTCGCCGGATCGCTCGTAGAAATGCCTTCGCGCGCGAGCAGTTCGCGCGGCAGGTACACGCGGCCGATTTCCGCGTCTTCGTCGATGTCGCGCAGGATGTTGGTCAGTTGCAGCGCGCGGCCGAGATGGTGCGCGAGCCGCCGTCCGGCGTCCTCGTGCATCCCGAATATTCTCACCGACAGCCGCCCGACCGCGCTCGCCACCCGGTCGCAATAGAGGTCGAGCGTGGCTTCGTCGGGGGCGACGATATCGCCGGCGGCGTCCATCGCCATGCCGTCGATCACGGCCTGGAAGTCGTCGCGTGAAAGCTGGAAAGCCTGGATGTGGCGGGTGAGCGCTTCGAGCGATTTCTTCGGCTTGCCGGCGTAGCACGCGTCGATGTCCTCGCGCCACTGATCGAGCGCGAGCGCGCGCTCGCGGCGCGGCAGGGTGCCTTCGTCGGCGATATCGTCGACCGCCCGGCAGAACGCGTAGATCTGGTACATCGCGTCCCGCTGCTCGGCGGGAAGGATGCGCATCGCGAGATAAAACGAACTTCCCGACGACGCCTTGGCGGCGTCTGGAGCAGGATCGTCAGCGATGATATTGGAAACAGCCAAGACGAACTCCGCTGTGGCGCCCCCAAGGGCAAATTTGTAAGAGATCGGGCGCCGGTCCCGATGCCGCCGGTGCGCGCGGAACCACGTGGCGCTGAGCGGGACGACCGAGGAGGAAAGGCGGCGCGCGAGCCGGCTGTGACTGCGCCGGAAGCGGCAAAGAGTATATCAATACTTTGCCCGATTGCGCCGGAGCCGCGCGGGGCAAGGCCCGGCGTATCGAGCGGCGATTCAGGCGAAGCCCACTGCCCGATTCCGCCCCTCACGCTTGGCCGTATAAAGCGCCGCATCGGCCTCGTTGATGAGCGCCTCGTACGAGGACGTCACGCCGGTCCGCGCACGCGCCGCCCCGACGCTCGCCGTGACCGGCACGCGTGCGCCCTGCACGTCGATGGGCGTCTCGCCGATCTCGCGGCGCACCTTCTCCGCGACGATCATCGCGTCCTCGAAATTCGTGCACGGCAGAAGCAGCGCGAATTCCTCGCCGCCGAAGCGCCCGAACACGTCCTGCACGCGCACGCTCTTCGCGACGCGCTCGGCCATCACGCGCAAAACCGTGTCGCCGACGAGGTGGCCGAGGTCGTCGTTGATGCGCTTGAAGTGGTCGAGATCGAAGAGGAGCATCGACAGCTCGCCGCCGTAGCGCTGCCAGCGCGAGAATTCGTCGCGCAGGCGCAATTCGAAGTAGCGCCGGTTGGCGATGCCGGTCAAACCATCGCGGTCCGCGAATTCCTGCAGCTTCGCCACCGCTTCGTCGCGGGCGCGCTGCATCATGCTCGCGTGCGTCGCGTCGGAAATCGTCACGCAGACGGCGCGCACCTCGCGCTCGAGCATGAGCGGCATGAAGGTGCAGTCCTGCTGCATGAAATCGACGCCGCCGGTAATCGGCCGATCGTGGTCGAACTTGAAGAGATACGGCCGCTGCTCCCACGAGCTGAACGCGAAGCTGCCGAGCTGGAACACGCTCTCGACCTTGCGCGTGAACCAGACGCGCGGCAGTTCGGGGAAGCTCGCGAAGATGGATTTGCCGATCACCTGTTCGGCCGTCCTGCCGCTGTGGTCCTGCATGAACCGGTTCCACATCAGCACGTTCAGATCGCGATCGAGCACGAAAATGCCGAAACCCACGCGCTCGATCACGAGTTCGGAGAGCGCGTGGCGCAGTTCGTCCATGCTCACGATGGCGTCCCGTTCAGAGGCTCGACAGAAGCGCGTCGAGCGCTTCGTTCAGATGCGGGATGGCGTCTTCGGCCATCAGCATCACGAGATGCGCGCGGAAGCTGTGGTCCTCGAGCGCGAAATTCACTTCGAGCAGGAGTGCGGTCTTCCAGGCGAGCATCGCCGGCTGAAACACCTCGTCGAGCCCGATTTCCGAGCCGAGCATGCCAGGCGGCGAGAAGATGGGCGAGCGGCCGAGTCGGTCGAGGATGCACGACACGCACGCGCCCATCAGCACGGTCGCGACGTCGAAGACGAGTTCGGTGCGCGTCGTCGCCTCGTAGGTGGATTTCGTGTACGGATCGTCAACGAGCGCGCACAGCTGATCGACGCTGCCGCTCTTGCACAGCACGATCGCCTCGCCCTTGATGTCGGAACGAAAGCCCTGGCGCACGGCCGTCACGGTATCGGTGATGCCGGTCATCTCGGCGAGCGCCGCGGATGCCTCGGCCACGCTCACGACGCGCACGCGCGGCACCGACAGCTCGATGAATGTGCCGAGCAGCTTCGAGAGTCGGGTCGCGGCCTGGCCCATCGCCATGTTGGCGACTTCCTGCAGCGCGTCGCGCTGATCTTCGTTCAGGGCGGGTTCAACCATGGAGTCCGTACTCCTTCAAAACAGGACGCAGCGCTTCGGGCGTCACCGGCTTCGGCAGGAACGCGATCGCGCCGAGCGCGCGCACCCGCTCCTGGGCCATCGGCTGCACGTCGGCCGACACGACGATCACGAACGTGTTCAGGTCCTCGTGTTGCAAGGCGTCGAGCACCTGATAGCCCGTCATGTCGGGCATCGTGAGATCGAGGAACATCACCGAGGCGCGGCCGGCCCGGTAATGCTCGAGCGCCTCGCGCCCGTTGGTCGCATAGGAGATCTCGACGTCCCAGTCCGGGGGCAGCGCGCGCGTCAGCACCTTGCGCGCGAGCAGGGAATCATCGGCAATGACAATCGGCAACGGCATGGTCGGCAGGATCTTTTTGGGCTGTTTTCGGGCTGAGGGCGGCGGCGCGTCGGCAGACACGGCAGGCTCTCGTATTTGATTACGGCATCCGCGCGGCGATCTTTAAAGCGATCTTCACGGCAGAACCGGTACGAGCCCTCTCGCCCGGCGGGAATGCGGGCGCTGTCGGAGATGCAGCTCGGCGGCGATGAGCCAGGCGCGGCGCTTGTGGACGAAGGCGCGCCAACCCGCGGGCGAGCGCTGGGTGATCAGCGTGCGCACTCCGCGCGATGCATGCTGGCTCTCGATCGGCGTCATGTTGACTGCCCCGTGCGTGGTCCGAAAAAAGTTCCGGACCGTGGCCTTCTTATCCTCGCTTGGTCGCGCTGCCCGCCGGCGACTGGCCGGACAAGCGGTACTGCTCCCCGGCGCGCGCCGCAAGGCTGCTTGTATCCTCCGGCCGACGCTTCTAAGTGGCGTATCAGGTCGGAGGATTGCATTGTCTGCCCATCAGAATGTCAAAGCAACTCGCGAGAGGTGCGAAGCGAGAATTAATATGATTAAAACAGTCGTTAATCAGGAAGATTCTACGCCCCACCTTCTGTTGTGATACGTTCTCTTGCTTTTGTGTACGTTTGCGCTTCCGATAATCTCGCTAACTTCGCGCGTGACCGAGGTTTTCCTCCACGTGTCGCGTGCAGCTTGACTCCCCGATCGGCATGCTTCATGCGTTCTACTTGCGGTTGCACCGGTCAGGCTCGGCAACTTCCTACCACGCGCCCGTCACGACGGGCGCCTGGCGCAGGCGTCGAGTAAGTTTTCCAATTCGCTGCCAAAAATGACGCTGCAACGTGAGGAGTCCAACGCCGATCCTGCCGGGGAATCATGGCAGGAAGAACCGCCGTTTCCGGTCGTTCCCGAACGCAACTTCGCCGCGCAGCGGCTTACGCTCTACGCGCTCCTCGTCGCCGCGATCGTGCTGCCGTGCGTATACGTCGTGGTCACCGCCTTCACCGATTACCACGCGCGCGTCGCGGATGCCTCCGATCTCGTCGCGCGCAATGCCCGCGTCGCCGAGGAGCACGCCCTCAAGGTCTTCGATCTGAACGTGACGCTCAACGAGCGCATCGTCGATCTGCTCGACGACCTCGACGCCGCCGCCATCCGTCGCGAGAGCGCCACGATTCATCAACGTCTCAGGACGATCAGCAGCAGCTATCAGCAGGTCGCGGCGGCTTCGGTGTTCGGTTCCGACGGCAGGCTGCTCGCGACGAGCCGCACCTGGCCGGCGCCCGACATTTCGGTCGCGGACCGGGACGATTTCGGCGGCTTGCGCGCCGGCCAGCAGATCGAACAGATTTCCCGCGTGATGGTGGGACGGGTCGCCGGCGAGCAGGTGTTCAACACGGCGGTCGCGCGCCGCACGGCGTCGGGCAAGTTCGACGGCATCGTGTCGATCGCGTTGCGGCCCGCGTACTTCGGCGCGTTCTACCGCGAGCTCATCGGCGACAACCCGAGCGTCTCGCTCGGATTATCACGCTCGGATGGCGAAGTGCTCGCCTGGTATCCGCCGCGCCCGCCCGAGCGCATGGCGCTCGCCGCCAGCTCGCCGTTGCGCGAAGCGTACGTCGAGGGGCGCCGCAGCGGCGTCGTGAAGATGGTGTCCGGGCTCGACAATCAATTGAAGATCGTCGCGTTCCGGCGCGTCGGCGCCTATCCGGTCTACGTGTCGAGCGGCTATCCGATCGCGACGATCTGGTCCGCCTGGTGGAAGCATCTGAGCGTGCTGGCGCTCTCGATATTCGCGCCGTGCGTCGTGCTGTGGGGCGTGATCGCGCAATCGTTGCGGCGGCTCGCGACCGAAGAAGACGCGTGGGAGCGCTGGCAGGCGGAAGCGTCGATGCGCCGTTCGATCGAATCCGCGTATCGCCAGGCGCGCAAGATGGAAGCGCTCGGCAATCTCGTGGGCAGCGTAGCGCACGATTTCAACAATCTCCTGATGATCGTCTCGACCAATGTGCAGATCGCGCGGCGGCGCGGCGCGCCCGGCCTCGACCGCGAGCTGACGGCGATGGAACGCGCGTTGAAGAGCGGCCAGTCGTTGACGCGGCAGTTGCTCGGCGTCGCGCGCAAGCAGCCGTTGAGAAGCGAGATCATCGCTATCGGCAGATGGGTGCCGGCGGGACGCGAGCTGCTGCGCGCGTCGCTCGGTGCGAAGGTGGCGCTCAACGTCGAGGTCGCGCCGGACGTGTGGGCGATCCGCGTCGATCCGGCGGAACTGGAACTCGCGCTCATCAACATCGCGGTGAATGCGCGCGACGCGATGCCCAACGGCGGCACCTTCACCGTGCGCGCCGACAACGTGCGCTTTCGCCACGAAGACGGCTTTCCGATCACCGGCGAATTCGTGCAGATCATGCTGGAGGACAACGGCTCCGGCATGAGTTCCGACGTGCTCGGGCGCGCGTTCGAACCGCTCTTCACGACCAAGCCGAAGGGCATGGGCACGGGCCTCGGCCTGCCGCAGGTCTTTGCGTTCTGCGAACGTGCGGGCGGGCTCGCGACCATCGACAGCGCGATCGGCGCCGGCACGGCGGTGCGCCTGTATCTGCCGCGCGCGGCGGGCGCACCGGGCGCGGCCGTGGCGGAAGAACAGGCCGCGGCGGGAGAGGCGGACGGCTTGCGCGTGCTGCTCGTCGAAGACAATGAGGAAGTCGCCGCCGGCACCGAGGCCCTGCTCACGATGATGGGCCACCACGTCACCTATGTCTTCAACGCCGATACCGCCGCCACCGTGCTCGAAGCCGCGCGCGCCGACGCCGCCACCGACTTCCCCTTCGACGTCGTGCTGTCCGACATCCACATGCCGGGGCAGATGAACGGCATCGATCTCGCCGAGATGTTGCAGCGCTTCGAGCCGCACATTCCGGTGATTCTCGTCACGGGTTACGCGGAAGAACTCGACCGCGCGCGGCAAATGGGCGCGCGCGTGCTGTCGAAGCCATTCGATATCGCGCTGCTCGACTCGCTCCTGCGCGCGATCCGCGAGCGCGTGGACGCCACGCGCGATATGCATGCGGCGCGTTCCTCCGATCGTTGAAGCGCCCGCAATCCGATCGACTTTTGCACGCCCGTTTGTAAAAGCGCCGCCATCCGGTCACATGCTCTCCAGCGCCCGACGGCCCGCACGCATCCGGCACGCGAGTTGCGTAATTGCCTCCAGGCGCGGCGACGACGTCGCCGATTTCCGGAATCCGCCCACCGCAGGAGGCGTACATGCGACACACCGTCATCGGAGTTTTTGATACCTTTGCGCAAGCCGAGGACGCACGCTCGGCTTTGATCGCCGCTGGCTTCCCGCGCGCGGATATCGAACTGCAGGCCAATCCCAAACGCGACGACGCAGCCGCGCAATCCGACATGCCCGACGCCGTCACGCATCGGGAACCAGGCATGCTCGCGAACATCGAGCGTTTCTTCAGCATGCTCTTCGGCGGGCGCGATCACCCGCCGGAAGTCGCGCACTATTCGGAGGCCGTGCGGCGCGGCGCGATCCTCGTTGCCGTCGATACACCGAGCGCCGAGCAGGCCGACGTCGCGCGCGCGACACTGAGCGACCAGGGCGCGATCGATATCGACGAACGCGCGGCGAGCTGGACGACGCTCGAACACGGCACGCCGGGCATGTCCGCGACGGCCGCCGACGACCGCGACCATTCGGTGCTCGACGAGCTCGGCCTAGGACGCGGCAGCGCCGTGCCGGGACGCGAGCCGGTGAATGGTCCGGACACGACGCCGATGCGCGCGCGCGCCTATCCGCACGCGGACGTCGGCGATCCGGCTGCCCTGACGCCGCGCGATTACGTCAGCGATCCCGCCGACGATCCGCTGATGCCGCGCAGCGGCATGCAATCGCAGTCACAGTCGCAGTCCCAGTCGACGATGAGCGAAGCCGCGGGCACCACGCGCGATCCGCTCGCCGGACGCGATCCCGTAACGGGCCGCGATCCGTACGCGACGACCGGCATCGACCCGCTTGCCGATCCGCTCGCCGGCACGCCCGCCGATCCGCTCGCGGCGCGCGACGGACTCACGGGCGAATCGCTATCGGAACGCGACGCGCTTGCCGGCCGTGATCCGCTTCGCACGACGGGCGCGGCTGCGTCCGAACGTGACCCGCTACCCGGCGTGCGCACCGACACGGCTTCGGAATGGCGCTCGGTCGAACCGCTCGGACCGCTCGACGAACCGGCGGCGCCCTATCAGCCCGGTGCGGCGCGCGCGGCGGGATCGTCGCCTGATCCGGTGGTCGCTTCGGCGGGCACGCAAGCCGCCGGTCCGGTGGGTGCGCCCACAGCCGGTCCGGCAACGGTGCCCAACGAGTACATGGAGTACGAAGAAGACTTCCGCGCCGATTACGAATCAAAGTACTCGGCGACGGGCGAGCCTTATGAGGACTATCAGGGTGCGTATCGCTACGGCGCGACGCTCGGCAACGACGATCGCTTCCGCAGCCGCGCGTGGGATGAGCAGATGGAATATGAAACGCGTCGCGACTGGGAAAGCAAGCATCCCGAAGGCGATACGTGGGACCGCTTCAAGGCCGCCATCCGCCACGGATGGGATCGCGTGACGGGACATCATCACGTCTGAGTCTCGTCATGTGAAACAGCAGCAAACGACTACGGCCCGCTCTCAGCGGGCCGTAGTCGCATCGGGAAAGGTGAGCGCTTACGCCGCCCGATCACGCACCCATGCGGCGTACTTGTCCATGAACGTCTGCAGATACTTGCGCGTGTCCTCGCTCACGATATTGCCGCTCGCGTCGATGCGCTTCTCATCGTGCTTGATGTACATCTCCGGCTGATTCATCAGCACGATGTCCAGATACGCGCACACGCCGCGCAAATGCGACTGTGCGATGGCCGTGCCGATGGCCCCGACCGACGTCCCGATGATCGCGCCCGGCTTGCCGCCCCAGACGCTTTGCCCCCACGGACGCGAGGCCCAGTCGAGCGCGTTCTTCAAGACCCCGGGAATCGAGCGGTTGTACTCGGGCGTCACGATCAGCAAGCCGTTGGCATCGGCGATTTTCTGCTTGAACGCGCGCGCGACTTCCGGGAAGTCACTGTCGTAGTCCTGGCTGTAGAGCGGCAACGTGCCGATGTCGAGAAACTCGAAGGAAAAATCGCTCGGCGCAAGCGAGACGAGCGCATGCGCGAGCTGCTTGTTGAACGACTCCCGCCGCAGGCTGCCAACGACCACCGCAATCTTCAAGGCCATGAAATCTTCCCCGTGAAAGGATGAAAAATAGACGGACCGGACGATGAACGGTCCGGAAGCGCCGCTCTCGAAACGACACGCGTGCACATGTCAGGCGCATCGCAAGGTTACAGTCTTCGACGCCCGCCGACACGTTACGGACTATTTTTGCGACGAATCGAGCAATCTACCTTTCGCCGCGACGCCATGCGGTTCGCGGTGACCTATCCCCACGGTTATCCACAGAAATTGTGGATAAGTCGAGAGTAACTCCCATTCCGTTCAGTTTTTGATTCGTACACGAAACATGGTGCGCGCCAAATGTCCGTAAAAGCAGGCATCGTGGCGGCTTTCTTGTCGATATCGTAACAATCCGCCGTGTGAAGCCAACGTTTAATTGGTGTTAAGGACCAGCATTCATCCACTCTTGACAACAATGTGTTGGCTCAATCGGTATTTTTGTCCAATAGGAATGCTCCTAGACTGCCCTTCAAGCGTCGGGGTCGACGCGCAAGCATTCAGGAGGCTTCAAATGAAAAACGCATTGCTCGGCGGTCTGGTTCTGTCCGCGCTTCTCCCTACCGCACCCGCTTTCGCTCAGACGACATCGGTGGGCAAGTCTCGCGCGGAAGTGAAGGCGGAACTCGCGAGCGCGCGTCGTGCGGGCGATCTCGACGCCGTGAATTCGCTGAGCTACCCGCAGTTGCGTCCGTATCAGGAACGGCATGCACAACTGCGCGCCGACGCTCACGGCGGCAGCAACACGCGGTAACCAGCGGCAACTTGAAGGAATCAGAGGAAGCAGTCTGAACTGGTCCTCCTCCACCGTCGAACAGAAGGTGGTTACGCCCGGTGCCCCGCGCCGGGCGTTTTTTTGCATGCTCAGAGCATCAGAGTCAAACAAAGCGTCACCGTGACGAGCGAAGCCACGGTCGAGAAGAGAATCGCGCTCGACGTCACCCCGCCTTCGCGTCGATAAAACTCGGCGAGCATGAATGGGCCGGTGCCGGTCGGCAGGGCGCTCAGAATCACGGCGGTCTTCGCCCAGAGCGGCGGCAAGTTGAATACATGGAAGGCCAGCCACCATGTCAAAAGCGGCTGCGCGACGAGCTTGAGCGCCACGAGCGCGCTCGTCGTGCCGACGGCGCGCGCCTCGCCTTTCGCGCCGAGAAAAAGACCGAGCGCGACGAGCGCGCAAGGACTCGCCGCGCCGCCCAACAACTTGAGCAGCGCTTCTGCGCCTTCGGGCACCTGCGCGCCCGAACCGCTCAACAACGCGCCAGCGACCGGCGCGATCAACAACGGATTCTTCCCCAGCGACTTCGCCACATGCGCGAGCGTTGCGCCGATGTGCTTCTCTTTTTGCAGTCCGAGCTCGATCAGCACGATCGCCACCGAGAACAGCACGCAGACGGTGATGATCGTCGCGATCACGGCCGGCGCGAGACTCTCCTTGCCGAACGCGAGCAGGCAAAGCGGCAAGCCGACGAAACCGGTGTTCGGATACGCCGCGTTCAATCCGTCGATGCTCGCATCGGCGAGATGACGCGACTGCATCAGCCGCACGACGAGCGTCAGCAGAAAGATGACCGCTGAGCCGATGCCGAATGCGGCGATGAACGCAGGCTGATCGAGCATGCTCCACGGCGTCTTCGCCATGGTGTCGAAGAGCAGCGCGGGCAACGCCAGATAGACGACGAAGCGATTCAGTTCGGATGCGGCGCCCGGCCCGAGTTTGTTCAGCTTGCGGCAGGCGTAGCCCGCGAAGATGAGACCGAAGACCGGCAGGATGATCGTGACGAGAGGAGTAAGCAGCGAAGGCAGTGATACGAATGCTTGAGGCAAGGAAACCGTCGAAGACATGAGGCGGCTGCTTTGGGCGTATGAAGAGCGAGAGGATACCCCGGGACAAAAAGGTGAGAGGTTTCGGGAGTGTGGCGACGGTGAGCCGCTGTGTGAACGCGTGGCTCACTCTTGGCCGGATCATCCGGACCGCGAAGCATTTCCAGCAGCTCATTCACAGTATCAAGTGGACGATGCAAGTCATTGTTCTTTAACGCATTCGGCTTTTCTCTAGGTCGCAGCGGTCTGTATCCGGCGCACCGTGCGGCCGGTCTTCAAAAACCGGCGTAGCTTGCAGAGATATCGGCATGCTTTGCCAAAGGTGAGGTGATTCGGGAGCCGCGCCAATGCGTTATCGCTGGGTCGCGGCTATCGAATAAAACCCAATCAGGACAGCCACTTGCGCCTCGCGCCGATGTTCGCCCACGACACGATACGCGGCGGACGGTGAGGAAATTCGGGAGTCACATATGGACGGAACGAAGCTTGCTGCTCGTTCTGCCCTCGCACTTCTCACTCATCGGCGACATGAAAATCGGAAGACCCTGGGCATACGGCGCGGCGGCGCTGGCTTTGATCGGCGGCATCGTCACGCTCGCTGCGTGCGCATCGAACGGAGCGCGCAAGAGCGGCAACGACGATGTGCCCGAACCGTCGAAGGCCGTCGATCTCGACCGCTATCTCGGTCAGTGGCACGAGTTCGCGCGCTACGAGAACCGCTTCGAACGCAACTGCGAAGCCGTCACGGCGAATTACGCGCGTCGCGAGGACGGGCTCATATCCGTCGTCAACGCGTGCAGGCAAGGCGACGTGAACGGTCCGTACCGCTCGGCGGAGGGGCGCGCGAAGATCGTCCCGGGATCGAACGGGACGAAGTTGAAGGTGTCGTTCTTCGGCCCGTTCTATGTCGGCGACTACTGGATCCTCGATCACGCCGACGATTACACGTGGTCCATCGTCGGCGAGCCCACCGGGCGTTATCTCTGGATCCTGACGCGCGAGGCGAAGCCTTCGGCCGAGTTGCGCCGCACGCTCATCGAGCGCGCGCGCGCGCTCGGGTACGACGTCACGATGCTGCGCGAGACGCAGCAAGGCTGAGCGGTCAACTTCCCTTGCAGGCGATGAGCAGCGCGTTCTGATTGTTCTCGGTCGACTGCCCGAGCACGTCATAACCGCTCGGGCAGAGCGCCTTCGCGTTGTCGGTGCAGTTGCTCCAGCCGCTGTAAGTGGGGCACTGAATCTGCTGTGTCGGGCGACCATCGGCGGAAAAAAGCGGCGGTGCGCTGCTGCATCCGGCAAGCGCCCACGCGCTGCCCGCAAGCATGACTGAAAGGCCGATTGCCCTGCCGATTCTCATCCCGCGCTTCATCCCGTACCCCTTTGATTCTGGTCGTTATTTTCGATTTCGGGAGTATGCCACGCGAAGCTTTCGCGCCGTTTGGCCGGTGCGCAAAAGCCCTTCAGACGGCGATGCCGAGCGCCGCGATCTTCTTGTACAGCGTCGCCCGCCCGATACCGATTTTCTCCGCCGCATCCGCGACGCGTCCGCCGCTTGCGCGCAAGGCATCGGAGAGAAAGCGCCGTTCGAAATCGGTCATCGCGTCCGCATAGGACAGGCTCGGCGGGCCGCCCGCTTCCTGCGCCGCCGGTTCCGCCTGGGCCGCGATCGCAACGCGCCCCGCGTCGATGAACGCGCTCAACGCGCGGGCGTCGATGTGCTCGGTTTCCGAAAGCATCAGCGCGCGCTCGAGCGTGTTGCGCAACTCACGGACATTGCCCGGCCAGGAATACGCCTCGAGAAGTTGCAGCCCGTCCTTATGCAGCACGAAATGGCCGACATGCCCTGGTCGCGTGTCGGCGGACAGATCTTCGAGAATCGCGTAGGCAAGCGCCTCGATATCGCCGAGCCGGTCGCGCAACGGCGGCGCGTGAATCGTGAGCACGTTCAGGCGATAGAACAGGTCCGCGCGAAAGCGGCCCGCCGCGACGAGCGCGGGCAGATCGGCGGACGTCGCCGCGATGATGCGCACATCCGCGCGCACGATGCGATTCGAGCCGAGCGGCTCGAACTCCTTGTCCTGCAGCACGCGCAGGAGCTTGCCCTGCAACGGCAGCGGCATGTCGCCGATTTCGTCGAGAAAGAGCGTGCCGCCGTCGGCCAGCTCGAACTTGCCGACGCGGCCCTTTCGCTCGGCGCCGGTGTATGCGCCCGCCGCCGCGCCGAAAAATTCGACTTCGAGCAGCGTGTCGGGAATGGCCGCGACATTGACCGTTACAAGCGGCTTGCCGGCGCGCGTCGATGCGCCGTGGATCGAATGCGCGAGCAGTTCCTTGCCGGTGCCGGTCTCGCCGAGCAGGAGCACCGGCGAATCGACGAGCGCCGCCCGCCGCGCCTGGCGCTTCACTTCGAGACTGGCCGGACTCGTGCCGACGAAGCTCGAAAACGTGTATTTCGCGCGTCGCGCCTGCGCGAGCGACTGACGCGTCGCGATGAGTTCCTGCTGCACGCGCGAGTAATGCGCGAAAAGCGGCGTGAGCGCCTTCATCTCGTCGAACAGCGCAAAACCGATCGCGCCGATGATCGCGCCGGACTCGTCCCTGAGCGGCAGGCGCGTGACCACGAGCGGCTCGCGATCGGTTTCCAGCACGTCGAGCAGAATCGGCTTGCCTGTAGCGACGACTTCGCGCATCAGGCTGTTTGGAATCACCGCTTCGCAGTCGAGGCCGATCGCGTCGAGCGGATCGTCGAATCCGAAACGCGCCGCATAGCGCTTGTTGATCCACACGACGCGCGCATCGGCATCGACGATGAAAGTGCCCTCGCTCAGATTCTCGAAGGTTTTGAAAAGCGACTCCATCGCGCGACGCATGACGTCGCTATAGTCGAGGGGCACGTTGATCCAGTCGTTGCGCATGGCGCCCAGGTCTCCAATTCTCTAAACCGAGACAAATATCTCCATTCGGAGACGCGCCGGCAATCCGCATCTGTACTAGTCTTGACGAGTTGCATGGCTGCGCGATGCCTTTGCAATGTCTCGATCCGGAGACATCGGACTGAAACGTTGCGATGGCATGCTGGCCCGATGCCCGTCAGCGTTGCGTTTCGGCTTCTTGGCACGGAACCTGCATTGTGCCCGCGCGGTGCGTTATCGACGCGCCGGTGGCGCTTCCAGAAGACGCGCACAACGTTTCAAAGAACAACCACTCACGGAGACTCAATGTCGTTCCTCATCGTGCTCGCCGCCCTGGCGTTCCTGATGCTTGCCGCCTATCGCGGCTACAGCGTCATTCTTTTCGCCCCGATCGCGGCGCTCGCCGCCGTGCTCCTCACCGATCCCGCCGCCGTCGCGCCCGTGTTCTCCGGCATCTTCATGGAGAAGATGGTCGGCTTCGTGAAGCTGTACTTTCCGGTGTTCCTGCTCGGCGCGGTGTTCGGGAAAGTCATCGAGCTGTCGGGCTTCTCGGAGTCGATCGTCGCTGCCGCCATTCGCTATATCGGCAAGTCGCGCGTCAATGCGGTGATCGTCGCGGTGTGCGCTCTGCTCACCTATGGCGGCGTGTCGCTGTTCGTCGTCGTGTTCGCGGTGTATCCGTTCGCGGCGGAGATGTACCGGCAGAGCAATATCCCGAAGCGCCTGATGCCGGGCGCGATTGCGCTGGGCGCGTTCTCGTTCACGATGGATTCGCTGCCGGGCACGCCGCAAATCCAGAACATCATCCCGACGACGTTCTTCAAGACGACCGGCTGGGCCGCGCCGTGGCTCGGCGTGATCGGCTCGGTGTTCATCATCGTGGTCGGCCTGACGTTCCTCGAATGGCGCCGCCGCTCGGCGATGGCCAAGGGTGAAGGCTACGGCACCTCGCTCGTGAACGAGCCGGAGCGCGTGGAATCGACGTCGCTGCCGAATCCGGTGCTCGCGATTGCGCCGCTGATTCTCGTCGGCGTGGCGAACTTCGCGCTGACGAAGTGGATTCCGACGTGGTACGGCGCGAGTTACACGGTGCCGCCGGAGGTGCTGCCGGGCGTGCATGCGCCGGTGACCACGGCTGTGAAGACCGTCGTGGCGATCTGGGCGGTCGAGGGTGCGTTGTTGCTGGGTATCGTGCTCGTCTTGCTGACGGCGTTCCCGCGTGTGAAGGAGCGGTTCGCGGTCGGCACACGTGCGGCTGTCGCGGGCGCGTTGCTCGCGGCGATGAACACGGCTTCCGAGTATGGCTTCGGCGGTGTGATCGCGGCTTTGCCGGGCTTTATCGTGGTCAGCGATGCGCTGAAGAGCATTCCGAATCCGCTCGTCAATGCGGCTATTTCCGTGAGTGCGCTCGCGGGGATCACCGGTTCGGCGTCGGGCGGCATGAGTATCGCGCTCGCCGCGATGTCCGATACGTTTATCGCTGGGGCGCAGGCGGCGCATATTCCGCTCGAAGTGCTGCATCGGGTGGTGGCGATGGCCTCCGGCGGTATGGATACGCTGCCGCACAACGGCGCGGTCATTACGCTGCTCGCGGTGACCGGGCTTACGCATCGGGAGTCGTATCGCGATATTTTCGCGGTGACGGTTATCAAGACGCTCGCTGTGTTCTTTGTTATCGCGGTGTATTACCTGACGGGGATCGTTTGATCCGTCTTGCTTGAGGCGGTGCCGGTGGGCCTTCTTTTCGCGCGGAATCCTGATTTCGTGTCGGTCTACTGGCACTGCCCCACGCGGGGGCAACGCTAATAAACCAAAAAGAAAACGGGATCCGGCGAAAACAAAAGCGAAAGCCAAAGCAAAAACAAACCGAAAGCCAGCGCCAACCCCAATTCCGCCAATGGCGACAGCACGCCAAACTCTACGCAAGCCCCAGAAGCAGGACAAAAAAGCGCCGGCCATTCAAAGGCCATAAAAAACCCAAGCCAAAGGAACGCACCGCATATGATCCAAACCGCATCGAACAAATCGCTCGCCGGCAAAACGGCCCTCGTCACCGGTTCGACGAGCGGCATCGGCCTCGCCATCGCCACGGCGCTCGCGCAAGCCGGTGCGAATCTCGTGCTAAACGGCTTCGGCGATATCGAAGGCGCCCTGAAGCAAATCGAAGCGACCGGCGCGAAGGCCGTCCACCACGCAGCCGACATGACGAAGCCCGAAGAAATCGAGTCGATGATCGCCTTCGCGAACGAAACATTCGGCGCCGTCGACGTCCTCGTGAACAATGCCGGCATCCAGCACGTCGCGACCATCGACGAATTCCCGGTCGACCGCTGGGACGCCATCATCGCGATCAATCTGAGCTCGGCGTTCCACACGATGCGCGTCGCGCTGCCGCAGATGCGCGCCCGCAACTGGGGCCGCGTGATCAACATCGCGTCGGTGCATGGGCTCGTCGGCTCGGCGGGCAAGTCGGCTTATGTCGCCGCCAAGCATGGCATTCTCGGGCTGACGAAAGTCGCCGCGCTCGAAAACGCCCGCACCGGCGTGACCGTCAACGCGATCTGCCCGGGCTTCGTGCTCACGCCGCTCGTGCAGAAGCAAATCGACGATCTCGCCGCGCGCGACTCGCTCACGCCCGATGCCGCCCGCGCAAAGCTGCTCGGCGACAAACAGCCGTCCGCGCAGTTCGTGACCGCGCAGCAGATCGGCGACATGGCGGTGTTTCTCTGCTCCGATGCCGCAAGCGAGATGCGCGGCTCGGCGCTGCAGATCGATGGAGGATGGAGCGCGCAGTGAGCGACGCGCGTCTATCGGCGACATTCCGCCACACTTGAGTGTTTCACTCGGAATCCCCTAAAGATCGTGGGGGTTCTGGCCGTTATGTCCTTGTAATCAGGCGTGCGCCGCCTTCCCGAAGGCGGCGCGCGAATCGGAAGAAGCAAGGACATCATGCGCAACAACCAGCCCGTCACCCAGCAAGCGTTCGAATTCCCCGCCTCGGAGATGCTCGTCTCCGCCACCGATCTCTCCGGCAACATCCAGTACTGCAATCCGGCGTTCGTGTCAGTGTCAGGCTTCTCGCGCGAGGAGCTGATCGGCGAGCCGCACAACATCATTCGTCACCCCGACATGCCGCGCGAAGCTTTCGCCGATCTCTGGGCGACGGTCCGCGCCGGCCGCTCGTGGACCGCGCTCGTCAAGAACCGGCGCAAGAACGGCGATCATTATTGGGTACGCGCGAACGTGACGCCGGTGATGGAGCACGGCAAGGTCGTCGGTTATCTCTCCGTGCGCGTGAAGCCGACGCTGGACGAAGTGCGCGAGGCAACGGCGCTCTATGCGCAGATCAAGACCGGCAACGCGTCGCACAAGCTCGTGCGCGGCGCGCTCGTGAAACACGGCATCGCCGGCAAGCTCGCCGCGATCGCGAACATGCCGGTCAGCGCGCGTCTGGGTACGGCTTTCGCGGCAGTGCCCGTCAGCATGTCGATCGCCGCACTGGCCGGCTGGCGCGGCGCGCCGCCGTTGCCGTTCTGGATCGCGCTCGCCGTCGGCGCGGCGGCGAGCTTCGCGGGCTGGCTCGCGCTGTCGCGTCAGGTGGATGCACCCGTGCGGACGATGTCCGGTTTCGCCGCGCGCATGGCGGCGGGCGATCTGACCGTCGACATGCCCGACGCGCGCCACGACGATCTGGGCGATGTGCAGCGCGCGCTCGGCCAGCTGAAGGCGAATCTCGCGGCGATCGTCTTCGACGTGCGCGGGCAGATCGGCGGCATGCTCGAAGCCGCCACCGAGATTTCGAGCGGCAACACGGACCTGTCGCGCCGCACGGAAATGCAGGCGGCGTCGCTCGAACAGACCGCCGCGACGATGGATCAGCTGACCACCACCGTTCAAGGCAACGCCGACGCCACCGTGCGCGCCCTCGAACTCGTCAGGGAAGCGCAGGCCGCGGCGGATGACGGCGGGCGCATCGCGAGCCAGGTCGAGCAGACGATGGCGGGCATCACGGCGGCGTCGCGGCGCATCGCGGACATCACCGATGTCATCGACGGCATCGCGTTCCAGACCAACATCCTCGCGCTGAACGCGGCCGTCGAGGCGGCGCGCGCGGGCGAAGCGGGCCGCTCGTTCGCGGTCGTCGCGACCGAAGTGCGCAATCTGGCGCAGCGCTGCGCGGCATCGGCGAAGGAAATCGAAGGCGTGGTGGCGACGAGCGTCGCGCAAATCGCGGAAGGCACGAGCCTCGTCACGCGCACGACGAGCCAGATGCGCGCCATCGACGAAGCGGTGAACCGCGTGTCGACGATCATCATGGAAGTGGCGAAGGCGAGCAGCGAGCAGGCCGAGGGCATCGCGCAGGTGAATCAGGCGGTCGCGCATCTCGACGACTCGACCCAGCAGAACGCCGCGCTCGTCGAGCAGGCGGCGGCTACCGCGCAGCGCCTCGCGCAACGCGCCGTGGTGCTCGACGAAGCCGTGCGGCTCTTCACGGTCGCGAAAGCTTGAGATCGGGCAGCGTCGAAGAGCGCATCGCTTGGTACTATCGGGACATTGCCAACGAGGAGTGTGTCCGATGACCGCTGAGAACAATCGCGCGGAAGAAGCGCGAGCGATGGAACGTATCGTCAACGCGACGCGTCAGGTTCAGTCCGCCTTCCTGGCGCTGCAAACGCAGTTTCCGCCCGAAGGCGACGGCCGGCCGTCGCAGATGGCGCTGCAGACGTTCGATGCCGCGCTTCAGGAACTCGAAGACGCGCAAGCCGCCTTCGATACCATGCTCAACGATCTGTTCGACGGGAACCGGTAAGCGCGTCACGCGTCACGCGTTCCGCAATTCAGGCACGTCCTCGCCCGGCCCGCTCAAAGCGGCTTCGCCGCCCGTGTCGCCGAGACCGGCCCACGGCACGCCGTCGCTCGACTGGCGGCGCGCGGCTGCCACGCATGCCTCGACCAGTTCCCGGAACGACACCGCCGCCGAGCTCGTGCGCACAAGCACTTCACCTTGCAACGGGCTTTCGGGGAACACCAGCCCGACAATCAGCTCGGCCGATGGCGCACGCTGATGCAGGCGCCGCAGCAGATTGCGCAAATATGGCGGCGACTCGGCTGCATCGAACGACACCACGCAGATGATCGACACGCCCGCGAGATCGACTTCACCGAAACGTCCGCGCGAGAAGCGCTCGTAGCCCGCGAGATCCGCGTACAGGCCGTGCTTGCGAAAGAGCTGCACGGCGATGGTCGCCGCGAGATCGTCCAGCTCGCTTCTCCCCGCGATGCACAGCACCGACGCCGTGTGGCCTTCTTTCTCGGCATCGAAGCGCGCGGGCGGGGTTTCGTGCGCCAGGCCTTGCGCATTGTCGACAGAATCGAAGCTCGCGGGCAGCTCTTCCTTGCGCTCGACGGTCACGGCGGTATCTTCTGCGTCCTCCAGTCCTTCGATGATGTCGAGCGCGGATTCGTTGATGCGCCGCAGCTGATCCGCGGTCACGACACCGCGCAGCACGTCGTTGTGGGCGTAGCGCAGGCCTTCCAGCGCGACCTCGTCGTAATACGCGATCAGCGAGCGCTCCTTGAGCAGCGTCTCGGCCTGCACGAGCGCCTCGTCGGGATCGTTCGCGAGCAGGCGCTGATAGAAGTTCTCGGCGGGCGTGAGCGCGGGGCGGTCGCCGAAGAGCACATCGAGAAATTCGAGCCGATCGACGTGGCGGCCGAGAATCACGAGGCACAGAGTAAGCGGCGTCGAGAGCACGAGGCCGATCGGCCCCCAGATCCAGCTCCAGAAGATCGCCGCGACGATCACCGCGAACGGCGACAATCCCGTGCTGTGCCCGTACAGCAGCGGCTCGACGACCTGACCCGCGAGAATATCCGTCACGCCGAACAGGACGATGGTCCACACGAGCATCGCCCAGCCGGGGCCGACCGCCGCCGCGAACACGACCGCGACGATCGCCGCGATCCACGTCCCGACGTAAGGCACGAAGCGCAGGAGTGCGGTCATCACGCCGAACAGCAGCGCGCCCGGCACGCCGATGATCGCAAGCCCGATCGCGATGACGATCCCCACGCTCGCGTTGATGCCGAGCTGCGCGAGGAAGTAGCGCGACAGACGCCGGGCGGCCTCGTCCATCGCCGTGGTCGCGCGATGCAGGTCGCGCGAGCCGAAAAGCCGTATCAGCCGGTCGCGCAGATCCTCACGCTGCAACAGGATGAACACCGCGACGACGAGCACGATGCCCGTGGTTTCCAGAGGACTGATGATCGGCGACAGAAAGCGCTGCGCCAGCTCCAGCGGCGTCGGCGTGGGCTCGTGAACTTCGACGGGCATCGGCTGATCGATCGGCGACGCGGCCGGGTTGTCCTCGTTCTTCGGCTCCTGCTCGCGCGCGGGCGAAATGCGCTTCAACGCACGGGATGCGCGGCCGAGAAACTCGTCGGCGCGGCCGACGGTCATGCGCTGCACGTTTTCGATCTTGCGCTCGACCGCGACCTGATACTTCGGCAGATCGCTCGCGAGCTGCGCGACCTGCGCGCCGATCAAGGCGCCGACCGCAGTCAGCACGGACAGCGCGATCACCACCGCGACGATCACCGACGGCACCTGACCGAAGCGCAGCCGCCGCAGGAAGTCGACGAACGGCGCGAGCAAAAAGCTCAATAGGATCGCGAGGATGATCGGGATCATCACCGCGCGGCCGAAATACAGCGCGCAAATGATGACGACGCCCGTCACGAGTGACGCCAGCGCACGCACGCCGGGCGCTTCGGGCGGCAGGATCTTCGCGGGTGGCCGGCGCGGCCCGGGTGCTTGCGGCATGGGGAATGGCTCGCTTTCTGTATTTAAGTCGGGCGGCGCACGGCGTGTTGCTGGCGCGCCGGCTTGTGCGCGGGAGCAGCGACGGTCAAGCAAGGCGCGTGCCGTGCGCGTCGCGCCCGTCGCCATTGAGGTGAGTCTATTCGGGAGCCGAATTCCCCTGCAATCGGTTCAACGGTGAGGAGATACGGGAGCAGCGCGGGCCGCGCCGTGCTCTATCGCCATGATCGGAACAATCAGTTGGATGCGCAAACGTCGCGCGTGCGACATTGACGTTTCGCCGCGGTTCATCGGCGAAAGCCGCGGCTCATTGAAAAGGACATCATGGCAGTCGATTCACCCTGCATCGGCATCTGCAAGTTCGATGAAAAGACCGACCTGTGCATCGGTTGTCTGCGCACGAAGAACGAATGCAAGCAATGGAAGAAGATGAAGGACAAGCATCGAGCGCGCATCATCGATGAACGGCCCAAGCGCAAAGCAAAGCTCAAAAAACACAAGAAGTAGGCGTTGTGAGAGAACAAACGCTGGACTGGTCGGCGAAAGGGTGATGGCGTCTTTCGTCCCGCTCGCGGACTACACTGAACGGGACTTTTGCAGGGAGTCAGCCATGAAAGTGACTTGTGCCGCGTTTGTTTTCACATCGGCCTTTGCCGCCACATCGGCTTTCGCGCAGTTGCATCCGAGCGTCGAAACCGACATGTACGCGCCGCAGAACAGCACGAAGCTCATGCCGGACGCGCCGCTCGGCAGTCAATATCCGACGCACGGCAACGCGCAGGCGGGCGAACTCAATCTCAATCCGAGCGATCCGCGCGCGCAGCTCGTCAACGGTCTTCCGAACAACGCCAACAGCGGCGGCTACGGCTCGCCGCTCGCGGGCAACAAGGCGAACGTGCCGCGCGGCGAGTGAGCGCTGCGTGAGCGGACGCACGACGCGCGCGCTCACCGTTCTCGATACGAGAATAGTGATTTGAAATCCGCCGCTATTCTCCTTCTCACGGCAAGAACCGATACTTGATTCGCAGGACGGGACTTCTCCCGGCCATCAACCGAATCAGGGAAATCTGCCGTGAAGATCTATCACCATCCGCTGTCCGGTCATGCGCACCGCGCACGTCTCTTCCTGAACCTGCTCGGAGTCGACCACGAAGCAGAATTCGTCGATCTCGCGGCCGCCGCGCACAAGACGCCCGACTATCTGAAGCTGAACCGCTTCGGCCAGATTCCCGTGCTCGTCGACGGCGATATCGTCATTGCCGACTCGAACGCGATCCTCGTCTATCTCGCGATGAAAGCCGGCGACACGAAATGGCTGCCCGACACGCCCGCCGAAGCCGCCGCCGTGCAGCGCTGGCTGTCGGTCGCGGCCGGTCAGATCGCGTTCGGACCCGCCGCCGCGCGTCTCATCACCGTGTTCGGCGCGAAATTCGATGCGCAGGAAGTCATCGCCCGCGCGCACAACGTGCTCAAGGTGATCGATTCGGAACTGGCGCAGCGCGACTGGATCGCGGATATCGGCGCGACGCACCCGAGCATCGCGGATGTCGCGCTCTACAGCTACATCTCGAGCGCGCCCGAAGGCAATGTCGATATCTCCGGCTACGCGAATGTGAATGCGTGGCTCGCGCGCGTCGAGGCGTTGCCCGGCTTCGTTCCCTTCCAGAAGACAGCCGCGGGTCTCGCGGCGTAAAGTGAGCGCGGCGGCTTCGCGTCTTGCATTGCGCTCTGCCGCCGCGCCCGAATCGAAGAGGCATCCGATCATGTCCGCTTCAGCGCTCTCCGCTGTTCCATCTGCCGCCACGCCTTCGCCGTGGCATCCGGGCGAAATCGCCATTCAGAAAGCCTTCGGCGTCGATGAGCGCATGGACGGCGTCGGGCGGCGCGTCGTGCGCGATCACATGCCGGAGCAGCATCGCCAGTTCTTCGCGCAGTTGCCGTTCGTCGTGGCGGGCGCGGTCGACGAGCGCGGCGATCCGTGGGCAACGCTGCTCGCGGGGCCGCCCGGCTTCATGCGCGCGCCCGATGCGAAAACCTTGTCGATGAGCCGCGCGCGCGATCCGCTCGATCCCGCCGATGCCGGCATGAACGATGGCGCGTCGATCGGCCTGCTCGGCATCGAGTTGCACACGCGCCGCCGCAACCGCATGAACGGCGCGATCCGTCGCGACGGCGCGAACGTCGGGTTCGATGTGGCCGTCGAGCACAGCTTCGGCAATTGCCCGCAGTACATCCAGTTGCGCGATTTCGAGTTCGTGCGCGATCCGGCCGTGCCCTCGCCCGTGCAGCCCGTCATGTCCGACGCGCTTTCGCCGCGCGCCAAAGCGATGATCGCGGGCGCGGACACGTTCTTCGTCGCGTCGTATTTCGATCGCGAAGACGGGCATCGGCAGGTGGACGTGTCGCATCGCGGCGGCAAGCCGGGATTCGTGCGCCTGACCGACGACGGCTCGCTCACCATTCCGGATTTCGCGGGCAATCTCTTCTTCAACACGCTCGGCAACATTCTCGTGAACGGCCGCGCGGGACTCGTCTTCGCCGACTTCGAGACCGGCGACGTCTTGCAGCTCGCGGGCGACGCCGAAGTACTGCTCGATTCCCACGAAACCGCCGCGTTCCAGGGCGCGGAGCGGCTGTGGCGCTTCACGCCGCGCCGCATCGTGTATCGTGCGGGCGCGCTGCCGTTGCGGTGGAAGGCGCGCAGCGAGGGCGCGTCGCCCAATTCGTTGATGACGGGCGACTGGGAGCAGGCGGCCGAGCGCCTGAAGGCGGCCGCGCTCGCGAATGCGTGGCGAACCTTCCGCGTGAGCAAGATCGTCGATGAAAGCAACGCGATCCGCTCCTTCCATCTCGAACCGGCCGATGGCGCGGGCATCGTTCCTCACCAGGCCGGCCAGCATCTGCCGATTCGCGTTACGCCGCCGGGCGAGGCGAAACCGCTGATCCGCACGTACACGCTTTCGGTCGCGCCATCGGACGGCCGGTATCGCATCAGCGTGAAGCGCGAGGGACGCGTATCCGGGCATCTGCACGACACGCTTAAAGTCGGCGACGTGATCGAAGCGCGCTCGCCCGCCGGCGACTTCACGATCGACCCGTTCGAGCATCGTCCGGCCGTGCTGATGGCGGCGGGCGTCGGCATCACGCCGATGCTCGCGATGCTCCGGCACGTGGTGTATGAAGGGCTGAGAAAGCGGCGCGTTCGTCCGGTGTGGATGATCGTATCGGCGCATTCGCTCGCGAGCCGCGCGTTCGCCCAGGAAATCGAAGCGCTCGCGCAAGCAGCGGGCGGTGCGGTGAACGTGATCCGCGTGCTGAGCGACACGAACGGCGCAGAGCTCGGGCGCGACTACGATGCATCGGGGCGCATCGACATCGACCTGCTGACGAGCCGCATGCCCTTCAACGACTACGACTTCTATCTGTGCGGCCCCGGCGCGTTCATGCAGTCGATCTACGACAGGCTGCGCGCGCTCAATGTCTCCGACGGGCGCATTCATGCGGAGGCGTTCGGTCCTTCGGCGCTCAAGCGCACGGCGGATCGCGGCGCCGACGTGAAGCCGATGCGCCCCGCCGCGACCGAGCCGGTGAAAGTCAGTTTCTCGAAGTCGGCCAAAGACGCGCAATGGAAACCCGGTGCGGGCACCTTGCTCGAACTCGCGGAAGCGAACGGCCTTTCGCCGGAATTCAACTGCCGGGGTGGAACGTGCGGCACATGCAGAACGCGCATCGTGCAGGGCGCGGTGTCGTATGAAAGCGAGCCGGCTTTCCGCGTCGCCGACGACGAAGCGCTGATCTGCTGCGCAATGCCCGCCGCGGACGACGGCGGCAAGCTGGAACTCGACCTTTGACCAGGACGTCAAGCGGTCGTGGATTGTGCCCCGCGCACATATCCCCGAGAATGCACGGCATCTTCATGCTCGCGTGCCTCGTGTTTTCTCATGGACCGTTTACAGGCAATGACGACCTTCGTCACGGTGGTCGAGACCGGCGGCTTCGCATCGGCGGCGCGCAAGCTCGATGTCTCGCCGTCGGTCGTGAGCCGTGTCGTGACCGAGCTCGAAGAGCGTCTCGGCGTGCGCCTGCTCACGCGCACGACGCGCGTCGTGCGTCTCACCGATGCCGGCAGCGGCTATTTCGAGGATTGCCGGCGCATCCTCGGCGAGATCGATATCGCCGAGCTCTCCGCGACGGGCACGCATTCGTCGCCGCGCGGCCTGCTCTCGATCACCGCGCCGGTGATGTTCGGCCGGCTGCACGTCACACCGATCGTGCTCGACTATCTGCGCCGTTATCCCGAAGCCGATGCGAGCTGCTGGTTCGTCGATCGTGTGGTCAATCTCGTCGACGAGGGCATCGACGTGGCGGTGCGCATCGCGCAATTGCCGGATTCATCGTTGCAGGCGATCAACGTGGGGCGCGTGCGGCGCGTGCTGTGCGCATCGCCCGCCTATCTCGAGAAGCACGGCACGCCGCGTCATCCGGACGATCTCGCTGAACATGTGATCATCGCGTCGACGGGCTCGTCGTCGCCGCCGGAATGGCGCCTGCACGACGGCGAGCGGCAGTTTCTCGTGCGCGCACATCCGCGCTTCACGACGACGACCAATGATTCCGCGATCGCCGCCGCGCTCGCGGATTTCGGCATGGCGCGGCTCCTGTCGTATCAGGTCGCACGGCATGTCGCCGACGCGCGTCTCGCGATCGTGCTGCCGGAATTCGAGCCGCCGCCCTTGCCGATCCATCTCGTGCATCGCGAAGGACGTCATGTCACGCAGAAGGTGCGTGCGTTCCTCGACCTCGCCGTGACGACGCTGCGCGCGGACGTTTCGTTGCGCTAACCCGCGCTAAACATTACGCACTGTCGGTGACATTTCGTCCACCGGCCGGCGAATCGAACGCCCGTTAGCACGACTGCCGTGCAAAGTGCCGGCAAAACATGCAACATAGCTGTCTCGAACGATCGCACCGATCGGCGCGCTTTCGGCTTTCCTGAACCTTTACCGGCTCACGCACCATGACGAATCCAACTTCTCCCTCAAACGAACGCCCGCTCGACATGATCATCTTCGGCGGCGGCGGAGACCTCGCGGCGCGCAAGCTGCTGCCGGCGCTCTACATGGCGCACATGCACTGCAACCTGCCCGCCGACACGCGCATTCTCGCGATTGGCCGCAAGGACTGGACGCGCGAGGACTACCTCAAGAATTTCATGGAAGAACAGGCGCGTCCGTTCATCGACGCCAAAGCCTTCGATGCGCAGTCGTGGGACAAATTCCTCGCGCTCTTCGACTACGTGCGCGTCGACATCGAGAATCCCGGCGATTTCGAGCGTCTCGCGCAAGCGGTGCGCCCCGGCTCGCAGCGCGTGCTTTACCTGTCTACGTCGCCTGAACTGTTCGTGACCATCTGCGAAAACCTCGACAACGCCGGCATTCTCGACGATCACGCGCGCGTCGTGCTGGAAAAGCCGCTCGGCCACGATCTCGCCTCCGCGCGCGCGATCAACGATGCCGTCGGCAAGCACTTCAAGGAAGAGCAGATTTATCGCATCGACCATTATCTCGGCAAGGAAACCGTGCAGAACCTGATGGTGCTGCGCTTCGGCAATGCGATCTTCGGGCCGCTGTGGCAGGCGCCGTATATCAAGAGCGTGCAGATCACGGTGTCGGAGACAGTCGGCGTGGGCAGCCGCGCGGGCTTCTACGATCACACCGGCGCGTTGCGCGACATGGTGCAGAACCACTTGCTGCAACTGCTGTGCATCGTCGCGATGGAACCGCCCGTGTCGCTCGATCCGGACGCCGTGCGCGACGAAAAGCTGAAGGTGCTGAAATCGCTGCGGCCGATGACCGTCGCCGATATCGCCCGCGACACGGTGCGCGGCCAGTACACGGCGGGCGCGGTCGGCGGCGAGGCGGTGAAGGGCTATCTCGAAGAACAGAACGTGCCGCCCGACAGCCGCGCGGAGACGTTCGTCGCATTGCGCGCGCATATCAACAACTGGCGCTGGGCGAATGTGCCGTTCTTCCTGCGCACCGGCAAGCGCATGCAGAATCGCCGCTCGGAGATCGTCATCGATTTCGCGGATCTGCCGTTCTCGATCATTCCGGACGGTCCGCGTCACTACGGCAACCGGCTGACGATCACACTGCAGCCCGAAGAGTCGATCCAGTTGCAGATGCTGGCTAAGGAACCGGGAAGCGGCATGCATATGCAGCCGGTCACGCTCAATCTCGATCTGCAACAGGCCATGACGCAACGGCGCGCGGAGGCTTACGAGCGCTTGCTGATCGACGTGATTCGCGGCAGGCTCACGCACTTCATGCGACGCGATGAACTGGAAGCCGCGTGGACGTGGGTCGAGCCAATTCTCAACGGCTGGAAGGAACTGGGCGACCGGCCGCGCGGATACACGGCGGGGACGTTCGGACCGGCGGCGTCGAGCGCGTTGATGGCGCGGGAAAATCAGGCCTGGGCGGAAGAGGCTTAAGTCATCGCGCGATGCGGCTGGCTGGAGTCACCGCATCGCGACGCGCGACGTTCGTCTCGCGGCCCACGCGGCGCCCAGCGCCATCACCGCCGACAACACCACGATCCCGCCCAGAATCCCCACGAGCCTCATCAGCGCCGGCATCGGGTCGGACGACCAGTGGTGGTCCTGCACGAACACCATGATGAACGCGATGCTGAACTGCCGCCCGACATAGCTCGCGCCTTGCGTGCCGGTCTGCACGTGACAGCCCATCCACACGCCCGCGCACAGCGCGACCATGCAGGCGAGCGCGTTATCGCCCACTAACGGCAGCAGCGCGAGACTCACCGCGCCCGCCAGCAGACAGCCGATGAAGCGCTGGATCATGCGCTCGGCGACCGGCTTGCGCGTCGGCTTGCCGAGCGCCGATGCGGGCAGGATCAGCACGGCGACCGCCGTCACCATCGCCTGCGCGAAGCCGCTCAGATTCCATGTGTACGCGAGCGATGCCAGGATCATCACCGACCACGCGCCCTGCCATGCGAGGCGCTTGCGCATCGCGAGCGCGATCTGCTCGGCGCGGGCGACGTGCGTCGCGTCGAGCGCCTGCACGGCCCGCGCGGCATCGGACGGAATCACGGTGACGGCTTGCGCGTTGACGCCATCGATGCGATCCACCGTGGATGCCGCCTGCGCGCGCGGCACCGGCGGCGCGCCCCGCGACTTGCGATAGTGCTGCACGCCCGCATGAAAAAGCGCCGACACGGCCACGCACGCCATCGTCCCGACGACGACTTCCGCGACCCGCAGCAACGCGAACGACGCCGTCGCCGCGGCAGAGACGAGCCGATGCGCCTCGAACGTCACCATCAACGACGTCACCGCGCCCAGCACCCACGCGTAGCCCGCATCCGACACGAGCGCGCGATACACCGACACGCCCACGATCACGCCGAGCAGCGGCACGAAGAGCCACGGCACATCGCCGACCATGACGCCCGCCACCGCGCCGATGATCGCGCCCGCGACCGTGCCGACCACCCGCTGCACGCCGCGCTGCGCGCACGCGGAAAACTTCGACTGCATCACCGCGAAGCCGCTGATCGCCGCCCACCAGATGTTGCTCAGGTGGAACGCATACGCGAGCGCCACAGCGAGCCCGACGGACAGCATCGCCTGCGTCGCGAAAAGCGCGCGGGCGGGCGTCGGTCTGATCGCGACGAGTTCGCGCCCGAGCGCGGCAAATGCGTCGCGGATGATGTGCACATACGCGACCACGGCTTCGGCGCTTTCGGGCGGAATCGGGCGGGCGCGTCGGGAAGAATCGTCGGTCGGCATTGTTCTGGCGATAGGGGCGTCTGGTTTGAGCGTAGCCGCCGATCGTCCGGATGCAAAGCCGAACCGCGCGCGATGCGGCAAATCCGCTACACGCGCTGCGCGAGCGCGAACGACACGATGAGGTTGTCAGAACGCATGCACGGTCGTCACGACCCGGAACCGCGCGCCGCGCTTTTCCTGCTCGACGGCGATGAGAACGGGCGCCGGCAGACGCGTCAGCCACACGAACGCCCACTCGGCCGAAAGCAGCGTTGCGCGTGCGAGCCGGTTCGTGCATCACACCCGCGAAGTCAGCAGGCGAATGCCCGCCGCGCCGAACACGAGCGCGAGGCACGCATCGAGGCCGCGCTGGATGCGCATGTAGATGCGCCGCGCGGACGGCATCGAGAAGAGCGCGGCATAGCCGCCGAACACGCACGCGCCGATGCACAGACATCCCGCGACGACCACGAGCATATGCCCCGGCCCTTCCCCCGCCGACGAGCCGAGCGCCGCCACCGACATCCACACGAGAATCGCCTTCGGATTGGTGAGATGCAAGAGCGCGCCGCGCGCATAGAGCCTGCGGCCGCTTTGCCCCTGCGCATCCGCCGACGAGCGCCGCAGCGGAGGCTTCAACGCCGCGCGCCCCGATTTGAACGCGAGCCACAGCAGATATAACCCGCCGCAGATTTTGACGCCGATGAGAAACCCCGAATACGCGGTCAGCGCGGCGGAAAGGCCGAGCGCCGCGAGCATCGCCCAGAAGAACGAGCCGGACATCACACCCGCCGCGAATGCGAATGCCGCGCGCCGGCCCGATGTGCTGGCTATGGACATGATCGCGAGATTGCTCGGCCCGGGGCTCGCCGTGCCGACGAAATAAGCCGAGTAAGCGATGAGCAGATTCGCGCTGAGCAAGGCGTGGCCGTTCATGGCGGTCGTGTCTCCGTTTGAATTGCCGCCATTGTGAGCGGAGAAAGCCGCGCACGTCCATGAACGCCTGGCGCTCGCGCGGGCAGGCCAATTCATTGCGCATGGACGCGGCGGTGCTATCTTTGAGTGCGCGCAGGCAGCCGCGTGTCTCCATCCGATGCACCCTCACACAAGGACACATCATGGCGAAAGTACTGGTTCTCTACTATTCGATGTACGGCCACGTCGAAACGATGGCGCAGGCGATAGCCGAAGGCGCGCGTGGCGTCGCGGGCGCGGAAGTCACGGTCAAACGCGTGCCCGAAACGATCCCCGCCGACCAGGCCGCGAAGATCGGCGTGAAGCTCGATCAGCAGGCGAGCGTCGCCACCGTCGACGAACTCGCGGATTACGACGCGATCATCTTCGGCACGCCGACGCGCTTCGGCAACATGGCGGGCCAGATGCGCACCTTCCTCGACCAGACCGGCGGGTTGTGGGTGAAAGGCGCGCTCGTCGGCAAGATCGGCAGCGTGTTTTCGTCGACTGCTTCCCAGCACGGCGGCCAGGAAACCACGATCACGTCGTTTCACAGCACGCTGCTGCACCACGGCATGGTGGTCGTCGGCGTGCCGTATGCATGCGCCGGGCTCACGAACATGAGCGAGATCTCAGGCGGCACGCCCTACGGCGCGACCACGATGGCCTCCGCCGACGGCAGCCGCCAGCCTTCGCAGAACGAACTCGACATTGCGCGCTATCAGGGCAAGCATGTCGCCGGACTGGCGACGAAGCTCGCCGGATAGCCGCGCGATCGACGCTGCGTTCAGGCTTCGACCTCGAGTTTCACTTCGTAGAGCGACTTGCCGTCCAGATCGTGCAGCGAGACCGTCATTGCGCGGCTGACGGGGTCGATCTTCGCGCGGCCATAGAACTGTTGCAGCGACGCGGGCGAGCGGTTCTGCGGGTTGTCCTTCGGCACGCTCACGTAGCGCAGTTCCGGACCGAACGTCATGTCGAGATCGTTCGGCCCGAACGTGCCCGCGTTGATCGGCCCACCGACGAACTCCCAGAACGGCTTGAACTCGGCGAACTTCGCGCGCGAGGGATCGTAGTGCGTCGCCTGAGCGTAATGCACGTCCGCCGTGATCCACACGACGTTGCTGATGTCTTCCTGCTTGATGAAGCGCAGGATCTCCGCGAGCTCCAGTTCGCGCCCGAGCGGCGCACCATTCTCCGCATTGGCCCATGCCTCGAACGTGCCTTTCGGCACATCGGGGTTGGCATCGGGGACGACGAGCGAGATCGGCATGTCGCTCGCGATCACCTTCCACGTCGCACGCGACGCCTTCAACGATGCCTTCAGCCACGCCGTCTGCTGCGAGCCGAGAAAGGCGGAATCCGCATCGAGACGTGTCTGCCGGTTCGGCGAGTTCGCGCCGCGATACGATCGCTCGTCGAGCATGAAGACATCGAGCAGCGGACCGAACTGAAAGCCGCGATAGACCTGCTCTGGATCGAGCTGATTGATGCGATACGGGTTGTACTCGAACATCGCCTGTCTCGCGCGCGCTTCGAGCAGGTTGATCGCGCGCGTCTGATAACGCTTCTCCGCGTCACCGATTCTCTGGCCCGGATACCAGTTGTTGCGCACTTCGTGATCGTCCCATTGCACGAGGAACGGTACTTCCGCGGCAAAGCGGCGCTTGTTCCTGTCGAGCTGGTTGTAGGCGAAAGCCGCGCGATAGTCGTCGAGCGTCTGCGCGACATGCGACTTGCCCTCGGTGACGATGTTGGTCCACAGCGTGCCGTCGGGCAGCTTCACTTCGGATTCGATCACGCTGTCCGCGTAGATCTGATCGCCCTGATGGATGAAGAAGTCCGGCGCTTCGCGGCGCATCGCCTCATAGATGCGATAGCCGCCGAAGCGTTCGTTGATGCCCCAGCCCTGCCCCGCTTCATCGCCGGAGAAGACGAAGGTGATCGGCTTGCTCGCCTCGAGCGACGCCGTGCGCAGGCGTCCCGTCATCGGCTCGCTGTATGCCTTGCCATCGACGAGATCCTGAAAGCGTACGCGATAGAACACGTCGGCGCCCGGCGGCAGGCCGGTCAGATCGACGCGTGCCGTGAAGTCGCTGCTGTCGAGCGCGGCCGGCCCGATGCGGCGCTGGAACGTATCGAAGCGCTCGCTCGTCGAGTACTCGACGATCATGCGCGCCGGCCGGTCCGTGCGGCTCCATACGATGCCGCTCGTCGCCGTGACGTCGCCGCTCATCACGCCGCCGGGTAGTTGCGGACGCAACTTGTCGGCGGTGACGACGGCGGGCGCGACGCCTTGCGCGAGGGCATCGGCGAGACCCGCGCCCGTGAGCGCGAGCCCCGTGCCGGAAACGAGACCCTTCAGCAAGGTGCGTCGGGACGGCTTGACGATACGATCCGGCATGGCGAGCTTCCTCTCGAGCTGTACGATGGGGTGACGCGCTGCGTCGAATCGACGATGGTAAAGCGTAACGGTGTCGCTTTTGTTTCAACGGGCGCTTCATCGTCCGCGCGGTTCGATGCGATGAGCACGCGACGATTGCTGTGACGGCTCACCGCATCCGACACGCGCTCTTCCCAGAAGCGCCAGTGCGTGGCCTTCGTGCGGCCGATCACGACGAGGTCCGCATCGAACTCGCGCGCGGCCTGCGCGATCACGCGCGCGAGCGTCGTGCCGGCGGGCAGGTCCATCGTCACGCACACGCCGTTGATGCTCGACGCGCGTATCGCCTGAAGCGTGCGCTTCTCGATCTCTCGCGCGCGTTCGTCGACGTGCGCGAGCGCCGCGCCGAAGTCGTACTGCGCGGACGATAGCGCCCAGAATGGCGTACGGTCCACCACATGAAGCGCCGTGAGGCGCGCATTGCATTCGCGGGCCCGCGCGATGCCGAGCGCGAGCGCGGCATGGCTGTTATCCGGGCCTACTGCGACGAGAATGTGCTGTTGCATGATGTCGTCTCCGTTCGATGGTTCGCGCGCTTCAATGCACGCGCCACGCGTGCTTCACCGCATCGATCACGGCGGCTTCGGTGCAGGTCATCACGCCGTCCGCGACGACGGCCGATTCGCAGAGCGTGAGCACGTCGCGTCGCATGCGCTCGTCGCGCACTTCTTCCGCAAGCCGTTGCATGACGCGTGGATCGACCCGGCACGCGTCGTCCCATGTGAGAAAGGAACAGCGCGTGAGGTCTTCGCAGACCTCGCGCACGACTTCATGCAACTCCCCTGCATGAAGCCCGAGCCGCGCATAGAATCCGCGCCGTTCGAGCTCTTCGATTTCCGCACTGCCGATATGGCCGTCCGCGATCAGCGACATCACGACGATGCGCGCGGCCGCGCGGGGACTGTCCGTTGGATAGTGACGCATGGCATTTCTCCTCGATGAAACGTGGTCAACGAAAGGCAGTGCGATAGGTTCGATCGGGACCGCGCCGCCTGGATGCTTTGCATCGTAGGAAGGGAGAATGAGCATCGAATGAGCGTGCCGGTATGCACTTCCGATGTCTGAGCGGCCCGAACAATTGCGCTTGAAAGCGTTGGCCGTCGCACGACAGTTCACTTTCCCCGGCTTGCCTTCGTGCTCCACCTGAGCCTTGCAGGACAAGGCTTAGGCGCGTTTCATCGATCGACTGGCACGGCCGATGCATATGGCATTGCCGTCGCGTCATGACTGCCTGCCACTGTTTGACGCGACCGGGCCGGCCGCCTCGTGCGCCGGCCCGTTCCTTCCGGCGCCGCGCTGTTCGTCACGCGAGCTACCGGCGGCACGCGCAGGCGCCAAGGAGATCACCATGAACAGTTTCGATAACGCCTTCGAAGCGCTGATCGGCAGCGAAGGCGGCTACTCGTTCCATCCGGCGGACCCGGGCGGCGAAACGATGTGGGGCGTGACGGCGCGCGTCGCGCGTGGCTACGGCTATGCCGGCGCGATGAAGGACCTTCCGCTCGAACTCGCCAAGCGCATCGCCAAGCAGAAGTACTGGGATCCGCTGCATCTCGACGAATTCGATCCGCGCGTCGCCTTCCAGATCTTCGATGCGAACTACAACGGCGGTCTCGTCGTGCTGTGGATGCAGAAGGCATCGGGCGCGAAGGAAGACGGCAAGTTCGGCCCCGATACCGTCGATGCCGTGAAAGCCGCCGATCCGATGCGCTTCGTCCTGCGTTTCATTGCCTATCGATTGCGTTATCTGAAGGGCCTGCATGCCTGGCCGACGTTCAGCCGCGGCTGGACCGACCGCATGGCGACGAATCTTCTCTTGGGAGCAGCATGATGGACTGGACCAAAGTGGCGGCAGCGATCGGCGCGAAGGCGCCTCTTCTGGCGGGTCTCATCGGCGGGCCGGTCGGGCTCGGCGTCACGACGGCCGCCGCGATCATCTCGCATGCGCTCGGCACGCCGAGCGATCCGGATGTCGTCGAGACCGCGCTCAACGATCCCGCCGCGCTCGACAAGATCAGGCAGGCGGAAAGCGCGAACTCGTTGCAGTTGCAACAACTGGTGGTCGCGGCGGCGCAGGCGCGGCTGTCGTTCGAAGCGGACATGGCGCGCATCGCGGCGGGCGACCGCGCCGATGCGCGCGCAATGGGCATCGCGAACAAGGACTGGGTGCCGAAGGTCCTCGCGATGTGCGTCACGGGCGGCTTCTTCGGCATCCTGCTGTTGATGGCGCTGCGCGCCTTGCCCGAGGCGAATCGCGATCTCGTAAACGTCGTGGTCGGCGCGCTCGGGACCGCATGGATCAGCATCATCGGGTATTACTTCGGGACGTCGGCGGGCTCGATGCGCAAGACCGAACTGCTCGCGCAACCGAGCGTGCCGATTACGTCGGAGACGGCCGTCACGCTGCGCGATCCCGCGCCGGCGGCGGCCACGCGCGATCAGTCAGGCGCGAACGCCGATCATGCGCCGCGCGCTTTCATGCCGGGCGGACAAGGGCCGATCTTCACGGGCGGAGCGTGAGCCTGAGCCGCGCGCGTCAGAGTCCCGTCCTCGGATCATAGGGGCCCGCCGGATGACGCGCGATGTTCTCGAACTGCGGGCGAATCGCATCGCTGAAGGTGGTCTTCTGGACAGTGACCGCCGAAAGCCTGAGAAGCGAGCCGCTGCGCCGTGCCTTGCGCGCGCTCGCCGATGCGTTGAACTGGGTCATTTCGTTCCCCTTTCCTTTGGCGATTAACCATGGAAAGGCGTGTAGGGACGCGGAATTAGCCGAAGTGAGAGTGTGCCCGACGAGTCACGCACGTCGCGTATCAGCGGTAGTCCTCTTCCAGCCGACGGCGAATAGCGAAGATCCCGAAAACCCTCACCTTTGAACCGTCCGCGTTCGCAAAAAGGCCTTTGAATACGGGCCTCGGGAGCGCCCAGACCACATGATCCCGAAAACCCTCACCTTTACCCACAGCACGGCATAACTAGATCACGTTCAACATCGACAACGCGGTCTCCTGCAACGGCGGCAATACGCGAGCGAGCGCGGCCTCGCCCGTTTCCTTTCCGATCGGCATGTTCGCCGACAATGCCGCCACCACTTCGCCGTGCCGGTTCTTCATCGGCACTGCGATGCCACGCACGCCCATCTGCAATTGCTGCTCGATCTCGACGTAGCCGTCGATCCGCGCCTGCCGGATCTTCTCGTAGAGCCTTTCCTTGTTGGTGATCGTGAGCGGCGTGAAGGGCTTGAACTCGGTCGCGTCGAGCCATCCGCGCACCGATGCCTCGTCCATGTAAGCGAGCATCGCGATACCGCCCGACATCAGCGCGGCCGGCACGCGCGCGCCGAGCACGAAGCCCGTCGTCATCACGCGCGTGGAACCGTTGCGCGCGATGATCACGAGGTCCCAGTCGTCGAGCACGCTCACGTACACCGATTCGTGGATCAACGCGCTCAATTGCTGCAAGTAGGGCTGCACGATGCGCGGCAGCCGCGCCGACTCGAAATATGACCAGCCCATGCGCAGCACGCGCGGCGTGAGGTTGAAGAGCTTGCCGTCGGTCTGGACGTAGCCCAGATGCGCGAGCGTCAGCAGATAGCGGCGCGCCGCGGTGCGCGTGAGGCCGGTGCGCATCGCGGCTTGTGTGGGCGTCATGCGCGCGTGCTGATCGTCGAAGGCTTCGAGGATCGCGAGACCCTTCTCGAGACCGGCGATCCAGTCGCGCTTGTCGAGTTCCGGTTTAGTCATGCTGACATGTCTGTTTAGTTATGGATATTGTGATGTTTCGGCGCTCGACGAAAGCCATTTGCTAGTGCTAACCCCCAAAGCGTCCGATTATCGGACACTTGCGTGCGATAATCGCGCAAAAATAATCATAAAACATTGATGCAAAGGGGTTGTGCTTTTATTCTCCAATCACTTTCAGAGCGACGCGCAATTCCGCTGTTTCCGAATGCCCCGCCGCTCGACCAGGTATCAAGCTCAACTCTATAAACCCATTGTTCGGAGACATCTCTATGGCTAGCCCTAAGGAAGACGCGCACGGCGGCCGCCAGGCGAAAAAAGCGACCGCGAGCGGCTGGATCGGCTCGGCGCTGGAGTATTACGACTTCTTCATCTACGCCCAGGCAGCAGCCCTCATTTTCCCGCAGTTGTTCTTCCCGTCGGGCAATCCGAAGGTGGCGATCATCGCGTCGCTCGCAACGTACGGCGTGGGTTACGTCGCCCGTCCGATCGGCGCATTCGTGCTCGGCCATCTGGGCGACACGCACGGCCGCAAGAACGTGCTGCTCATCTGCATGTTCCTGATGGGTTTCTCGACGATGGCCGTTGGTCTGCTGCCGACGTATCACAGCGTCGGCATGCTCGCACCGGCCTTGCTCGTCGTGCTGCGCCTGATTCAGGGCTTCGCGGTGGCGGGTGAAATCTCCGGCGCCAGCTCGATGATTCTGGAGCATGCACCCTTCGGACGTCGCGGCTATTACGCGAGCTTCACGCTGCAAGGCGTGCAGGCCGGCCAGATTCTCGCGGCCGCCGTGTTCCTCCCGCTCGCCACGTTCATGCCGGAAGACATGTTCAACTCCTGGGGCTGGCGCGTGCCGTTCCTGCTGTCGGCCTTCGTGCTGGTTGCGGGCTACATCATCCGGAAGGAAGTGCATGAGACGCCAGCGTTCACGTCCGAAGAATCGCACGGCGATCTGCCGAAGTCGCCGATCAAGGAAGCGTTCGCCAACAGCACGCCGGACATGATCCGCGTCGTCTGCATGGCGCTGATGAACGTGATTCCCGTCGTCGCGACGATCTTCGGTGCGGCGTATGCGGTGCAGTCTTCGTACGGCATCGGCTTCCACAAGAGCGTGTATCTGTGGATTCCGGTGGTCGGCAACATCGTCGCGGTGCTGGTGATTCCGTTCGTCGGCAACCTGTCGGACAAGATCGGCCGTCGCCCGATGATGATCGGCGGCTCGCTGATCTCGGGTCTGCTGGCTTTCGCGTATCTCTATGCGATCAGCATCCACAGCGTCCCGCTCGCATTCCTGATGTCGCTGCTCATGTGGGGTGTCGTGTACCAGGGCTACAACGCGATCTTCCCGAGCTTCTATCCGGAACTGTTCCCGACCCGCTCGCGTGTTTCGGCGATGGCGATTGCGCAGAACATCGGCACGACGATCACCGCGCTGCTGCCCGCCCTGTTCGCGGCGGTTGCGCCCCCGGGATCGAGCAACATCCCGCTGACGGTCGGCGCCATTGCCTTCGGCGTGACGGTCATCGCGGCGATTGCGGCGTACTCGGCGCGTGAGACGTATCGCATCCGTCTGAACGATCTGGGCAAGAAGGACGCCGTGCCGATGAGCGAGCAAGAGTACGAGCGTCTGCGCGCCGATTCGATGTCCGTGGACAAGGTCGCCAAGGCCCACCACGCATGAAGCTGACCGTATTGGAGTGATTTGCCGGGCCCTTCGGGGCCCGTTTTTTTTTTGCTGATCCGGCTGGCATTCGCTCCTTCCCCCGCATCGCGATAACATGAATGCCCTTTTATCCATGACGCGGAGGCATGAATGGCCGGCTTCAACGAACGCATCCTCAACGGCATCAGCGTGTTCGCCGCGATCGTCGATGCCGGCACCTTCGCCGCGGCGGGCGAACGTCTCGGCATGTCGCAGCCCGGCGTGAGCCGCGCCATCGCGCGCCTCGAAGCGCGCCTGAAGATCCGTCTTTTCGATCGCACCACGCGCAGCGTCTCGCTCACCGATGACGGCCGCCGTTTCTTCGAACACGTCATGCCGCATCTCGCGGGACTGGAGGAAGCCGCGGCCACCGCATCGGAGGGTGCAACGGCCGTGCGCGGCCGCCTGCGCGTAAACGTCGATCCGATCTTCTCGCGGCTATTGCTCGGCCCGAAGCTCGATGCGTTCCTGAACGCGCATCCGGATCTGCAACTGGAGCTCATCACGAGCGATCGTCTCGGCGACATCATCGCGGACGGGTTCGACCTCGCCGTGCGCTTCGGCGAGCCGCGCGATTCGAGCCTCGTCGCGCGCAAGCTGCTCGATACGCCGGTGCGCACCGTCGCCGCGCCTTCGTATATCAAGCGGCACGGCAAGCCCGCGACGCCACAGGCACTCGCCGACGACACGCACACGTGCATCGAGTTTCGCGATCCCGAAACGGGACGGCCGTTCGCGTGGGAGTTTCATCGCAAGAAGAAGCGCCTGAGCGTGCAGACGCACGGCCGCCTCACACTCAACGATCCGGGCACGATGCTGAGCACGATTCTTTCGGGCTATGGCATCGCGCAGATACTCCTGCTCGGCCACGAGCACCTGCTTGCCGATGGAAAGCTCGTAGACCTCTTTCCCGACTGGCCCGACGAGCGCTTTCCGCTCTATGCGTTTTATCCGTCGCGGCATCATCCGCCGGCGAAGACGCGCGCGTTCCTGGATCTCGTCATCGCGTTGACGGGCACGCGCTGACGATACGCGTCAACGCAATGCTTTCTCGAACCAGTGATCCGCATAAGGCTCGTCGCTGAACGCGGCGACCTCGACGTAACCCGACCGCCGATAGAGTCCGACGGCTTCCGCGAGCGCCTTGTTCGTCTCGAGCCGCACGACCTTCGCGCCGCTTTGCCGCGCGTGCCTTTCGGCCTCTTCGAGCAATCGCCGTCCGACGCCCAGTCCGCGAGCGTCGGCGCTCACCCACATCCGTTTCAGCTCGGCCGGCGACGTGCCGTGAAACTTGAGGGCGACACAGCCTATCGCCGCACCGCGAAGCCTCGCCACGATCAGCGCGCCTTGCGGCGCGGTCAATTCGCGCGCATCGGCGGACAGGCTGATCGACGGATCGAAGCCCGCATCGAAGCGGGCGTTCAGCTCGGCGAAATATTGGTCGATGCACCATCGCGCATCGGCGCTCGCAGGATCTTCGATCGCGAAGCGGATCAGCGAAGGCAGCAGCAGGCGCTCGACTTCGGCCATCGCTGCGATCAGCCGCCGGCGCTGCGCCTCGCTCAAAGGCGCCAGCATGCCGCCCGCGACGGCATCGGAAAGCCGTTCGAGTTCCTCGCGTTCGGCGCGACCGGCTTCGGTCAGACTGGCGCGGCGCACCCTGCGGTCTTCGGGACGAGACTCGACCGTGACGAGCCCCTGCCGCTCGAGCGCCGTGAGCGTGCGGCTCAGATAGCCCGAATCGAGACCGAGGCGCTCGCGCAGCACGCGAAGATCGACGCCCTGTGCTCCGATCTCCCAGAGCAGCCGAGACTCGCCCATTGGACGGCCGCGCCCGAGAAAATGATCGTTGAGCGCGCCGATGCCCTCGGCAACGGTGCGATTGAAGCTGCGAATCTGGCTGATGTCGGTCGGGTTCATATCTCTGACGTTAGTCAGAGATTCCAGCCGCGTCAATCCGAATTCGCGTGTGGGGCCTCGGTCACGGCTTCCGCGCGGCTCTTCTCACGACGCCATGTTGCCGGCGGCTTGCCGACGAGACGCTTGAACGCGCGAATGAAGGCCGCCTCGGATGCGTAGCCCACCTCCTGCGCCACGGCCGCGATCGTCGAGTTCGTGTTGCGCAGCAGTCCGGCCGCGACCTGCATGCGCCAGTTGACGAGGTATTGCATCGGCGGCAGCCCGATCATGTCGACGAAACGCTCATGCAATGCCGAGCGCGACAGACCCACCCGCTCGCCGAGCTCTTCGACCGTCCACTCGTGCGCGGGCGCGTCGTGCATGACGGCGAGCGCGCGGCCGACGAAACGATCGCGCAAGCCCGCGAGCCAGCCGCGACTTTCATCGGGCAGTCCATCGACGTAGCGGCGCACGGCATCGACGAACATCATTTCGCTCATGCGTTCGAGCATCGCCTCGCCGCCTGGCCGCTTGTGACGCGATTCCAGCACGGCCTGGTGCATGAAGTGATTGATCCAGCCCTGCGTGCCCGTCTCCTTCAGGTGCAAAAGCCGCGGCAACGTGGCGATGAGCGGATTGAACGGACGCAGATCGCAGCCGAGAAAGCCGCATACGAGCATCGTTTCATATGGATCGTCGGGACAGGGATTGTTGCGCGCTTCGACCGCGTCGTAGGTCAGCGTGAACGGCAACTGATCGATCTTCGCCGACAGCGCGGCCACGTCGACTTCGGCGCGAACGCCGGGCGCGCTGGAGATCACATGCGCATCGCCATGCGGAAACACGATGATGTCTCCGCTCGCGAGGCGCACCGGCGCTTCCCCGACGATCGCGCCCCAGCAGTTGCCGTGCGTCACGACGTGATATTCCATCACGTGCTCGCATTCCGGCATGACGATGCTCGCGATGTCGCGCGCGGGCGGCGCCTCCGCCGCCCAGCTTCGATTGCCGCTCACGTGAAAGAAGAGCGCGCCCCGCAGGCGCACCGTGCGCAGCACATCGGAAAGGATGTCGTGGCTCATGTCGGCTCCCGCCGTTCGAAAGCATCGCCGGAACGCGGCGCGAAGACGAAGCGGACGAATGGGCAATTCGCGGCGACTCGCGGACAGGCGTCGAAGCGATGGTAACGGGATACTGCCGTTGCCCGCCATCAGGGCGTTGCTCGACACATCATCTGGAATCTGGAGAAGGAACCATGCATGCGTTGAATACATCCGCGGTTCGCAACGAGCCGATCAATCCGCAGCCCGACTTCGCCGCGATCAAGTCCCGGCAACAGGCCACCTGGGCAAGCGGAGACTTTGCGGTCATCGGCACGACGTTGCAGATCGTCGGCGAGATGCTTGCCGAAGCGGTCGACGTGCGCGCCGGCGAACGCGTCCTCGATATCGCCGCCGGCAACGGCAACGCGACGCTCGCCGCGGCACGACGCTTCGCTCACGTGACATCGACCGACTACGTGCCCGCGTTGCTGGAAAAGGGCCGGGCGCGCGCGCAGGCCGAAGGGCTCGCGGTCGATTTCAAGGTGGCCGATGCGGAAGACCTGCCCTTTGACGACGGCAGCTTCGATGTCGTCCTGTCCACCTATGGCGCAATGTTCACGCCGGATCACAAGCGTCCCGCGAGCGAGATGCTTCGTGTGGCAAAGAGCGGCGGGCGCATCGGCATGGCGAACTGGACGCCCGAAGGTTTCATCGGGCAGTTGTTCAAGATCATCGGCGCTTATGTACCGCCGCCCGCGGGCCTGCAATCGCCCGCGCTCTGGGGCACCGAGCCGCATCTCGTCGCGCTGTTCGGGTCGGAGGCGGCGGACATTCGTTGCGTGCGCAAGCACTTCAACATGCGCTATGAATCGGGCGCGCACTGGATTCAGGTGTTCCGCGATTTTTACGGACCGGTGCACCGCGCGTTCGCCACGCTCGATTCCGCGAAGCAGGCGGAACTGGAACGCGATATCACCGGCCTGCTCGAACGCTGCAATGTGGCGGGAACGTCGTCGCTCGTGGTGCCGAGCGAGTACATGGAAGTGGTGATCGTCAAGCGTTGATGTGCGGCGCATGACGCGCGATTCACGCGTCCGGCCGGCGCGTGAATCGCTTCGGCCACTCAAAGCGTGACGGGCTTCTCGCTGCGCGCGCTTTCGCTGATCGCCGCGAGCGTCGCGGCATTGTCGAGGCTCACCTGCGCGTAGTACTCGATCGCGGCGGCGTCGCGCGTCGCAACCATGCGCGCGAAGCTTTCCGCCGCGAAGAAGAAGCCGCTGCCCACATCGGATGCGACCGGCTCGAACGGCACCGAATTCGGAATGCCGCGCCGCACGCGCATCTGGCTCGGCAGATAGCCGTACTGGTCGCCGGCCGTTTCTGCGCTCGTATGATTGAGATACTCGGTGTCGATGGTGCCTTGCGAGCCGATGATCGTCGCGTAACGATGATTCGCCGCATCCATCGCGCACGAGACCTGCGCGCGGCGGCCATCGGCATAGACGAGCGTCGCCATGAGACTGATGTCGACCTTGCTGTCGGCCCACGTCGCGATTGCATCGACGCGTTGCGGGGCGCATCCCATCACGAGGCGAATGAGGCTCAGCGGATAGCTGCCCGCGTCGAGCAGCGCGCCGCCGCCGAGCTCGGGCTTCATGCGGATGTTCGCGCCGGGATTGCCCACCGTGAAGCCGAAGCTCGCCTGAATCGCGCGCACCTCGCCGATCGCGCCTTCGCCGATCAGCGCCATCATCGCGGCGGTCTGCGGCTGGAAGTAATACGGGAACGATTCGAGCAGCATCACGCCGTTGCGATCGGCGGCCTCGAACATGCGCACGGCTTCGTCGCGGTCGAGCGCAAGCGGCTTTTCGCACAGTATGTGCTTGCCGTGGTCCGCGGCCTTGATCGCCCATTCGGCATGCAGGCTGTTGGGCAGCGGAATATAGACGGCGTCGATATCCGGGCTCGCAAGCAGCGCATCATAGCTGCCGAACCATGTGTCGATGCCGTTCGCTTGCGCGAAGGCTTTCGCGTTTTCGTCGCTGCGGCTCGCGACAGCCACGACGCGCACGCGCTCGCTCGGCCTGACGTCACGCGCGAACTGCCTGGCGATGTTCGCGCCGCCGAGAATGCCGAGGCGCAGGACGGATGATGCTTGAGTGGAAGACAAGGCGGGCTCCTTGAGTTTGTACCAAATGGTTCATTCTCGAAAGGTAACACATCCGCCCATGCTTCAGGGCGCGCACCTGTCGGGGCGAATCTTCGTGCCGCGCTGATCGGCGGGGACGTGGCAATTGTCGACCCGTTGCTCGTCGCTTGCCTTGTCGCCCAGGCGCTCTTTCAGCGTCTTCGGTTCGGACGCCGCGGCCGAAGCGGTAGCAGGCGCGTCGACATTGGCCGCAAGCACGGCGCAGGTCCATGCGAGACATGCGCAAAGGACGAGCTTCTTCATGATAGGCCCGGCATGGAGAGATGAAACGACAAGCATCGTCGCGCCTGGAACGGATGACGCCCCGCTTCTTGCGCTTTCATTCACACATGCATTCCGCTGACGATGTCCTTCGCGTGCGGCGCCGATGCAACCGCGCGCAAGCCGCGCACCCGGACGATGAGTCCGCTCGCATCGTCGCGATTCGTGACTTCGAGCGTCGCGTGATGCCGTTGTGCGACGCGCAGCGCGATCGCGAGGCCGAGCCCGCTGCCATGCCCCGACGTGCCCACGCAGCGATAGAAGCGGTCGCAGACGCGATCGATCTCGCTTTCCGGAATGCCCGGACCGGAATCGAGCACGGTCAGCGCGATGCCTTCCGCTTCGCGCCGCAACGTCACGTCGACGCGTCCGCCGTGCGGCGTATGACGGATCGCGTTGTCGAGCAGGTTGTTCACGAGCACGGCGAGCGCGTGCATGTCGCCCATGACGGTGAACGCGTCGTGTTCGTCCCGCGCCTGTTCGAGCTCGAGGCCGAGATCGATCGAGCGCGCTTCGGCCAGCAAGGAGAAATCGCTCACGCGGAGTTCGCACAGCGCGCGCAGGCTCATCGGCGCGATAGCCGCCTCGCGCGCGGCATCTTCGCGCGCCATGCTGAGCAGTTGCTGCGCGAGATGGATGAGCCGATTCAGCCGGCCATCGATTTTCGCGAGCGTCGCGGCATCGACCTGAAGCGAACCGTCGCCGATCGCGCCCTGGATTTGCAGCTTGAGCGCCGTGAGCGGCGTGCGCAACTCGTGAGCCGCATCCGCGACGAACGTGCGCTGCGCCTGCGACGCGTCACCGAGGCGCCCGAGCAGATCATTCAACGCGTTGACAAGGGGATGCAGTTCGTCGGGCATCGGCTTGTCGAATGCAATGGGTTTGAGCGATTCCGGCGAGCGCGCGGCGAGCGAGTGCGACAGCCAGCGCACCGGCGAAAGCCCGCGCGCGACGACGAAGAGCACGATCACGACGATCACCGGAATGAGCAAGGCGAGCGGCCAGATCGTGCGCAGCGCGAGCGAGATGGCGAGATCGTCGCGAATGAAATAGGGCTGGGCCACCTGGATGAAACGGTCTTGCTGCGCGACGCCAAACGCGCGCCAGCGATAGCCTTCGCGCTCGGCGGAGCCGAAACCCACGCCAAAACGCGGCAGCGCGGGCTCGTGAGGCGAGTGATAGATGAGCCGGCCGGACCGGTCCCAAATGTCGATGACGAGCCTGTCATCCGCAATGCCATGCAGTTCGTGATCGCGCCCTTGCGCGACATCGTCGGCGTTGATGTTGTGCGGCAGCGAGAGCGCGACGGTGCGCAGCTCGTAGTCGAAGAGCTCGCCCGCTTCAAGCCGCGCCGTGCTGAAAATGCCGATACCCGCGATCAGACAGGCGACGCCGAGGCCGCATAAGAGCCATCCGAGCAGCCATCGGCGAATTGATGTCATCCGATCCTCTTCAGGCGATAACCGACACCGCGCACCGTCACGATTTCCTCCGCGCCGATCTTGCGCCGCAAGCTGTGCACATGGACTTCGATCGCGTTGCTGCCGACTTCCTCACCCCAGCCGTACAGCTTTTCTTCGAGCTCCGAGCGGCGAAACACGCGCGACGGCTCCTCGATCAGCGCCTGCAGCAGCGCGAACTCGCGCGGCACGAGGTTGAGCGCGACGCCGCCCTTGCCTGCTTCGTGCGCGGCGGGATCGAGGGTCAGCTCGCCGTGCGAATACACCGGATGCTTGTGGCCCGTGCGGCGTCTCAGAAGCGCGCGCACGCGGGCGGCGAGCTCGTCGAGATCGAAGGGCTTCATCAGGTAGTCGTCCGCGCCGGCATCGAGGCCACGGATGCGGTCGTCGACGGCATCGCGCGCGGTCAGGATCATCACGGGCGCATCGCCGCCGTTCTTGCGATACGTGGCGAGCATGTCGAGACCGTCGCGCTTGGGCAGATTCAGGTCCAGCAGCACGAGGTCGTAGACGCCGTTGCCGAGCGAAAGCTCCGCCGCCCGGCCGTCCTGCGCCCAGTCGACGGTGTAACCCCCGCGACGCAGCGCGGCGAGCACGGTTTCCGCGATCATCTCGTCGTCCTCCACCAATAACAGGCGCATGCGCTTTCTCCAGGCTCGAACAGGTCGCACCGATTGTCCGGCCTGCATGCTTAAGCGCCACTTAAGTTTTGCGCGCTGCCGCACATCGTGGCCCCGTTATCGGCGTCGTGCGCGTCCTGCTTAAGCATTGCATAAGCTTCGTCCCCGCACTATACCGTCGAGCGCGCCGATTCGCGGCCGTGCGGCCCGGAGATGCCGATGCGATCGTCCACTCTTGCTTCCCTGCGTGCGAATGCGGTGCTGATCGCCTGGTGCATCGCCGCGTCGGATGCCGCGTGGCTCACGGTCTGCGGCTGCGCGGGCCACGTGAATGCGCTCGGAAGTACCGCGGTGCGCCTTGCGACTCTCGCGAGCGCCGCGGGCATCGTGCTCGTCGTGCGGCGCATTGCGAGGCTCGCATTCGATGCCGCCCGTTCGGCACGCCGCATCGCCTGGGCTTCGGACAAGCTCGTGATCGACGGAGCCTGCCCGGGCGACTGGCTCGTGCAGCTTCATGTGGAACTTCATCCCGCCGGCTCCCGGCTCAGCGGCGCGCAGACCTGTCCGCGCGCCGCGGCGTCCTGCAGAGTGCCACGCGGTCGGGCGTGAACTCGGAACTCGCCCGACCACCTTCGCCCGGCCTCTCCGCCGGGTTTTTTTTTCGTCCACGGTAGTTTCCTCACGCGACGATACACATGCCTTTCATCGCAATTTCAATGCGCATGCGTTCGCTTGTCTAAGCATCTCTTAAGGTTTGCGAAGGCAGGCTTCGGTTCTCGACACGCATTCGAATCACTGCGCTGTGCAAGGCAACTGTGGAGATCCATTCGCACGCGATCGCGGCTAAAGGTGAGCATTTTCGGGAGCACGATTTTTCTTGCGAAAGTTGCATGCCGCAACTAAATTGAACGGACATGGTTGCGCTTTGCAACCGATGGAGCCGTCATGGATTTCATCGACACACCCGTTCAATCCCGCGATAAAACGATCCTCGAATTGCGCGAGTTCTCGCGCAAGCTCGTGCGCGAACTGGGCTTCATGCGCAACACGCTCGCCGAGAGCGGCCTGCCGCCGTCAGCGGTGCACGCGATCATCGAGATCGGCGCGACACCCGGCATTCAGGCGCGCGACATCGCGCAGATCTTGCGACTGGACAAGTCCAACGCGAGCCGGCAGATTGCGCGGCTCGAAGCGGCGGGGCTCGTCACGCGGCAAACATCCAGCGATGATGCGCGCTCGTCCGAGCTCTATCTCACGGCGGCAGGCCAGAAGCTGCGCAGAAAGATCGACAAGTTCGCGACCGATCAGGTCTCCGATGCGCTGCGCCGCATGGTGCCCGAGGATCAGCAGACGCTCGTGCGCTCGCTCGCGCTCTACGCCGATGCGCTCGCGCACGGTCACGACCACAAGACGGCGCACGCCGCGCAGGCGCCGAATGCGCGCGTCGTCGAGGGATACCGGCCGGGCTGCATCGGCGATGTAACGAGCCTGCACGCGCGCTTCTATGCGCATCATGCGGGCTTTGGCGTCTACTTCGAGCGCAAGGTCGCCACCGAACTGGCCGCGTTCGCCGAGAGCCTGCCCGCGCCCGGCAAGGCGCTGTGGCTCGTCATGGACGGCGAACGCACGCTCGGCTCGCTCGCCATCGACGGCGATGCGAAGACGCGCGTCGCGCATCTGCGCTGGTTCATCATCGACGATACATTGCGCGGCAGCGGCGTGGGCCGGCAACTGATGGCGCGCGCGATGGATTTCGTCGATGCCCACTACGACGAGACGTATCTCTGGACCTTCAAGAGCCTCGACGCCGCGCGCCATCTGTACGAATCCTTCGGCTTCACCTTGACCGATGAAGCCGAAGGCACGCAATGGGGGACGTCGGTGATCGAGCAGCGCTTCGCGCGCCGCCCGGTTCGATGATTCATCCACGCAAAACGCGCGACGCCGGCCCGAGGCGTTGCGCGAACCGCCGTGCGCATTCGATGCCGAACGGGGTCGGTCGCGCGCCGCGATCGTGCACGACATCGAAGCCCATGCGCCATGCCGCGATGCGCTTGCCGTAACAGGTGAGCGTTTCCAGGGACTGCATCACGAAGACGATTTCCGGCAGCGTTTGTGCATACAGCGATTCGGCGTCGTGCTCGTGCCCTTCGACGAACGCCTGATGGATCGCCACCTGGCGATCGAACGCATCCGGCGCGACGATCAGGCCGTCGCAGCCCGCGCGCAGGTTGTCGACGAGTTCCTGACCGCCGCGTCCGTTGAACACCGCGAGAGGCTGTTCGAGCGCGCGCAGGCGTTCGATGGTCGCGCGGATCGTCCCGGCCGGGCCTTCGCCTTTCAGCAAACGAAAGTTGGGCTGCTCGGCCGCGAGCGCGGCGATCGATTCGGCGGACAGACCAACGCCGAGATATTCCGGCGCGTTCTGAATGCCTGCGTTCGCGCCGGTTCGTTCGAGCACCGATGCGAAGAACTCGTAATAGAAGGCTTCGGGCTCGCCGCGTATCGATGGCGGCTGAAGGATGAGCCATGATGCGCCGCGTTCGAGCGCGTAGTCAGCGAGCGCGACTTGGCGCTCGATGCTGTCGCCGGTGATCGTGACCGCGAGCGGCACGCGGCCCGCGATGTGCGCGGCACAGTCGTCGATCATCGTGCGCTTTTCGGCGTCGGACAGGCGATTCACTTCAGTTGCAAGACCGAGCGTGACGATCGCGGGCGCGCCCGCCGCGATGGTCGCGTCGATCTGTCTGCGCGTGGCGTCGCCGTCGAGCCGGTTCAGCGCGTCGAAGTAGGCGTAGAGCACCGGCCACATGCCGGACGGCGGCGTTTGATGTTGTGACATCGATCGTCTCCGCTCAATGTGAATCGCGCGGCACCGGCGCGCCGCTCGAACCGACGAGGAAATCCAGGTCCGCGCCCTGATCCGCCTGCAAGACATGCTCCACGTACAAGCGGTAATAGCCCCGCCTCGGCAGCTCGGGCGCTTGCCATGCGGCGCGGCGCTTTGCCAGTTCTTCGTCCGACACTTCGAGATGCAGACGGCGCGCCTCGACGTCGAGCTCGATCATGTCGCCTGTCTGCACGAGCGCAAGCGGGCCGCCCGCCGCGGCCTCCGGTGACACGTGCAGCACGACCGCGCCGTATGCGGTGCCGCTCATGCGGCCATCGGAAATGCGGACCATGTCGGTGATGCCCTTTTGCAGCACTTTTTTCGGCAGCGGCATGTTGCCGACTTCGGCGAAACCCGGATAACCCTTCGGCCCCGCGCCCTTCAGGACCATGATGCAGTGCTCGTCGATATCGAGCGAATCGTCGTCGACTTTCGCGTGCAAGTCCTCGACGTTTTCGAACACGACCGCGCGCCCGCGATGCTTCAGCAAGGATTGCGTCGCCGCCGATGGCTTGATGACCGCGCCGTTCGGCGCGAGATTGCCCTTCAGCACCGCGATGCCCGCGTGCGGCTTGAACGGCTTCTCGAACCGGGTGATGACCTTATCGTCGTAGTTGGGCGCTTCGCTCACGTTGTCCCAGATCGTCCGGCCGTTCACCGTGAGCGCATCGCGATGCAGCAAGCCTTGCTCGCCGAGCTGACGCAGGACCGCGGGCAAGCCGCCCGCGTAATAGAAGTCTTCCATCAGATACTCGCCCGATGGTTGCAGGTTCACGAGGCACGGCACGTCGGACCCGAGTTCCCAGTCCTCGAGCTTCAGTTCGACGCCGATGCGTTTCGCCAGCGCAATCAGATGCACGACCGCATTCGTCGATCCGCCGATGGCCGCGTTCGTGCGGATCGCGTTCTCGAAGGCTTCGCGCGTGAGGATCTTGTCCATCGTGAGATCCTCCTTGACCATCCCGACGATGCGCCGCCCCGCCATATGCGCGAGCACCTGACGGCGCGCGTCGACGGCGGGAATCGCGGCGTTGTGCGGCAGGCCCATGCCGAGCGATTCGACCATCGACGCCATCGTGGACGCAGTGCCCATCGTCATGCAATGGCCGCGCGAGCGGTTCATGCACGATTCGGCTTCGACGAATTCCTCCTGCGTCATCTTGCCCGCGCGCACTTCCTCCGACATCTGCCATACGCCCGTGCCCGAACCGATCGTGCCGCCGCGAAAGCGCCCGTTCAGCATCGGTCCGCCCGATACCGCGAGCGCGGGCAGATTGCACGACGCCGCGCCCATCAGCAGGGCCGGCGTGGTCTTGTCGCAGCCGACGAGAAGAATGACGCCATCGATGGGATTGCCGCGGATCGACTCTTCGACGTCCATCGACGCGAGGTTGCGAAACAGCATCGCCGTGGGCCGCAGATTCGATTCGCCGAGCGACATCACCGGGAATTCGAGCGGCAGGCCGCCCGCCTCGCGCACGCCGCGCTTCACATACTCGGCGAGCTCGCGGAAATGCGCGTTGCAAGGCGTGAGTTCCGACCATGTATTGCAGATGCCGATGACCGGCCGGCCATCGAACTGATCGTGAGGGATGCCCTGATTTTTCATCCACGAGCGGTGGATGAAGGCGTCTTTGTCGTTGCCGCCGAACCAGCTTTGCGAGCGTAGCTTGCGCATGGATGTCCCCTTTATCGCGCTTTCTTCATAGTGTGGGATCCAGTGAAAAAGACCGCGCGAGCGGCCTTTTTCAAAACCCGGATACGTCGAGTTATACACCTCGCTTCGCATCCGGCGCGCGTCAGGCGCAAGATTTGACGATCAGTCGAGCGCGTCCTTCGATCTGTCGCGCATGCACGCCACGGCGATCACGGAGAACACGCCGCAGCCGATCACGTACCACGCGGGCGCCATCACGCTCTTCGTGATGACGATGAGCGAAGTCACGAAAAACTGCGCAAAGCCGCCGAAGATCGCGACGCCCAGGCTGTAGACGATCGCCGCGCCCGTCGCCCGCACGGAACGCGGGAACAGTTCGCCGAGCATCGCGCCGGTCGGGCCGACATTGAGCGAATGCACGATCGAGAGCGCCGTGACGACCGCGAGCAGCGTTTCGGTCGTCGGCGACATGTTCAGGAGCGCGAACGCCGGCCAGATCGCGAGCATGAGCAGGATGCGCGTCGTCTGCGCGAGCTTGTTGCGGCCGATGCGATCCGACAGATACCCGCCGATCGGCGCAACGATGAAGAGAATCGCGCCCGATACGCAGCCGGAGAGCATCGACGTCCAGCCCGGCAGGCCGAGCGTCTTCACGCCGTAGATCGACAGATAGAACACGATGATGAAGTGCGCCGACGTGCCGCCGATCGTGAGACCCAAACCGTTGAGCACCGCGCGGCCATGCTCGCGAAGCACGGTGACGAGCGGGAGCTTCGGCGCTTTCGGCGCGGCGGCCACGCTTTCGCGCGGCGCTTCTTCCATCGTGCGGCGCAGCCACCAGCCGACCGGCACGATCGCGGTGCCGATGATGAACGGCACGCGCCAGCCCCAGCTCTCCAGTTGCGAGGACGTGAGCGATGCCGTCAGCACGACGCCGGTCAGCGCGCCCGCGAGCGCCGAGAGTCCCTGACTCGCGAACTGCCACGATGCGTAGAAGCCGCGTCGATTCGACGGCGCCTGTTCGAGCAGCAGCGTGGTCGATGCGCCCACTTCGCCGCCCGCCGAGAAGCCTTGTATCAGGCGCGCGATCACGAGGATGACGGGCGCGGCGATGCCGATCTGCGCGAACGTCGGCGCGGCCGCGATCATCGCGGTGCCGAGCGCCATCAGGCCGAGCGTGAGCAGCATCGCTTTCTTGCGTCCGGCGCGGTCGGCGTACATGCCGATCAACAGGCCGCCCACGGGCCGCGTGAAGAACCCGACGCCGAAGCTCGCCACGGCAAGGAGCAACTGGCCGACCGGATCGTGCACCGGAAAGAACAGCTTGCCGATGACGAGCGCGAAGAACGCATAGACCGTGAAGTCGTAGAACTCGAGCGCATTGCCGACTGCCGCCGCCATGACAAGCCGCGTGCGCGCTGCGCGGCTCGTGGGCGTCGATACATTCGCCGGCGCGCGGGCGATGGTGGGTGCGTTCATGATGTGCTCCGAAGGGATCAGTCGGCGAGCCAGGCTTCGGCCAGGCGCACCCAGTAGCTCGCACCGATAGCGAGGATGTCGTCGTTGAAATCGTAGGCCGGGTTGTGGACCATGCAGCCGCCCTTCGAGCCGACGCCGTTGCCGATCCACGCATAGGTGCCGGGGCAGGCTTCGAGCATGAACGCGAAGTCCTCGCTGCCCATCAGCGGCCGCGCGGCCGGCTCGACGCGCTGCGCGCCGAGCATCTTCGTCGCGACATCGGTGGCGAAGGCGGTCGGCTCTTCGTGATTCACGAGCACCGGATAGCCGAGTTCGTAATCGATCTGCGCCGTGCAGCCGAATGCAAGCGCCTGCGCATTTGCGAGCGCCGTGATGCGTTCCTGGAGCTGCTTGCGCACGCCCGCGTCGAGCGCGCGCACCGAGAGCTTCATCAGCGCGGTCTCGGGAATCACGTTGCACGCCTCGCCTGCCTGCACGCTGCCGACGGTGACGACGGCAGGCTTCTGCGCATCCACTTCGCGCGCGACGATGCTGTTCAGGCCCAGCATGATCGACGCGACGGCCGGCATCGGATCGCATGCGACATGCGGCATCGCGCCATGACCGCCGACGCCGCGCACGGTGATGTTCACGCGGTCGGACGAAGCCATGCCCGGGCCCGGCGTGAAGAACATGTCGCCCGCGGGCAGGCCGGGCATGTTGTGCAGGCCGAACACGGCATCGCACGGAAACTTTTCGAAGAGGCCGTCTTCGATCATCGCGCGCGCGCCCGCCTCGCCTTCCTCGGCGGGCTGGAAGATGACGATCAGCGTGCCGGAAAACTGGCGGCTCTCGGCAAGATAGCGCGCCGCGCACAGGAGCATCGCGGTATGGCCGTCGTGGCCGCATGCGTGCATCGTTCGCGCGTGCTTGCTGGCGTACGGCAGGCCGGTCGCTTCTTCGATGGGCAAGGCATCCATGTCCGCGCGCAGGCCGATGCGCTTGCTGCCCGCGCCCTCCTTCAACACGCCGACGACGCCCGTCTTGCCGAGCCCGCGATGCACGGCGTAGCCCCATTGAGTGAGCAGTCCCGCCACGAGATCGCTCGTTTGCGTTTCTTCGTACGCAAGCTCGGGATGCGCGTGGATGCGCCGGCGTACTTCGACGAATTGCGCTGCGATGGCGGCAATGCCGGGGATGACGGGCTCGACTGACAGCATGTGACACTCCTTGCTCGATGCGGATTCAACGTGAACCCAAGCATATAAAGCCGAAAAGCAAACCAAAAGACGGTAAATTTATTGCGTGAATACCATCGGTTGTCGGTGCTAACCCTAGGATGTCGCTCATGAGCATGAAGATTCATCAGTTGCGCGCGTTTCTGACGACCGCCGAGCAAGGCAGCATCCGTGCAGCCGCGCGCAGCCTTCATCTGTCACAGGCGGCGCTTACGAAGGCAATCAAGGAGCTGGAACAGGATCTCGGCGTGCCGCTGGTTCTACGCACCGCGCGCGGCGTGCAGTTGACCGCATTCGGGCAGCAGTTGCGCGTGCGGGCGCATCTCATCGTGAGCGAGATGCGCCGCGCCGAAGACGACATCACGCAAATGAAAGGCGCGGGTGCGGGAAGTGTGAGCGCGGCCGTCACGCCCACGGCTGCGCTATCGATACTGCCGCAGGCGTATCGCGCGTTCCGGCGACAGATGCCGAACGCGCGCGTGAGTTTCATCGAGGGTTTTCCGGGTGTCGCGATGCCGCGTTTGCGCGACGGCTCGCTCGACTTCGTCGTCGCGGTGGTCGTGCCCGAGCATCTCGCGCCGGAGTTCGACCACATCGAACTGTATGAGAGCCGCTCGGCGATCGTCGGGCGGGCGGATCATCCGTTGCGGCACTGCACGTCGCTGGCGGAACTCTCGGATGCGGAGTGGCTCCTGAATCCGTCGCCGGAAAGCTCGACGCAGGCGCTGCTCGATTCGTATGCCGAGCGCGGTCTGGCGGTGCCGAGGCGCGTGATCGAGTGTCCGAGCTTCATCATCGCGCATGGCTTGTTGCGCGGATCGGATGCGCTGGCCGCAATGCCCGCCGCGTTGCTGGAACACCCGTGGGTCAGCGAAGGACTCGCCGTTTTTCCGATCGCCGATGCGTTGCCCGCGGTGTCGGTGCGCGTCGTGACGCGGCGGGACAGTCCGTTGACGCCCGCCGCGACGGTGTTGCTCGAATGCCTTCAACATGCGGCGCGTTCGCTGTGACACGCCTCGAATGTCTCATGCCGATTCAGTCTGGATTCTGTCTTTCAAAATTTGGGCCACGCAGGTTCGTCTACCTCCCGGGCTTCGAAAGCAAAGGGCGACACCTGAAGCTAAGACACCGTTCGACCCTCATCCTTGCCCGCGGTAGAGGGCTATGTGGAGCGTCTTGCCGGATTCAATTACTCAGCTTGCGGTAAGCGTTCAGGTGGCGAATCAAGCCGCGCCGGTCACCGCGCTTGTCGAGAACGATGGCAAGGTTGTGGTGAGCGTCTGCGTAATTCGGGTCGATGGCGAGGCACTGTTCATAGCTCCTCCTTGCCTCATCGAGCCGCCCCATCGTGTCGAGCGCCACCGCTCGGTTGAAATGCAGCACGGCATCGTCCGGGAAATGCTCTAGCGCCTGGTCGAACACGCGCAGCGCCTCACCGCATTGATGTTCGTCCTCGCACAATAAGGCGCCGAGGTCGACGTACGCAGCGTAAAAGGGCTCGGGAGACAGCTCGATGGCGCGCCTGTAGTTCCGCTCGGCAGCGCGCGGGTCAGCCGCCAGCAACTGTTCAGCCAATTCATATCGTTCCTGTGCCTGAGCAGCCGCAGTGTTTTTGCGCTCTGGCGTCGCGTCAAAGAGCACGACATCGCCTCCGACCCTGGCCACTTCGAAGTCGAGCAGCATCTGACCCGTTACCGCGTCCCAGCGCGACGGTCCCGTCTTGACGACAATCGCGTCTCCCTCGGCAGCGATGCGGATGCCGGACAATGGAAGCTCGTCAGGAAGGTCGCGCTTGAGTCGGGCGAGCGCCTCTCGCAGCTTACGCGGCGTGGTCTTCGCCGTCCGCAACTGCAATGCCGTGCGCAAAAGGACGACATCTTGGAACGTGAAGCGCAAGGCGTTACGAGGTCCCCGGGTAGGCGTCACGAGACCTAACTCGATGAGTCCATCGACGATGCCGCGCGAGACGCCAAGCATCGATTGAAGCTTGGCGAGTGAGACGTAGTGCGATACGTCGCGTTTGCTCACTTGCGTGCGCGCGCCTTCGCCGGAGTTTCGGCGGCAACCTTCGGCGCTCGTGCGGCAGGTTTGCGTGTTTTTGGAACCACCGGTTCTTCAACAGCTTTCGACGCAGTCTTCCGCTTTTCTGTGGGCTTTGTCTTCTCGCCGCTCTTGGCGAGACTCGCGCGCAACGCTTCCATCAAGTCAATCACTTCGCCAGTCGGTGCAGCTTCGCCAGCCTCGGGCGCTACGATTTGTTTGCCTTCAATCTTGCGGTCGATAGCTGCCAGGACGCGCTTTTTCTCTTCATCCTCGTAGGCCGAAGCGTCGTAGTTGTCCTCTGCGCCCTGCTCGATGATTTGCACCGCGAGCTTCAATTCGGAATCGGAAACTGCGACATGTTCGATATTCAAGTCCTTCAGAGACCGGACTTCGTCTGCGAACAGCAACTGCTGAAAAACCATGCCGTCCGGCGTTGGACGAACCTGGACGATTCGCGTCTTGCCTTTGTACGACCATTTTGCCAAGGCACATCTGCCGGTCTCGGCGAGCGCCTGCTGCAAGAGGCTGTATGGCTTCCCGCCGCGTTTATCGGGCGCAATGAAATACGCTTTGTCGTAAAACACGGGATCGACTGACTTTTCCGGAACGAATGAGACTATCTCGACGACATGACTCGCGCCTTCCTCCAGCGCCTTCAATTCGTCGCCGGTGAAGACGACATAGCGGTCCTTCTCAAACTGGTAACCCTTCTGCATGGAAGCCCGCTCGACGACCTGCCCAGTGGATTCCGAGACATACTGCTGTTTCACACGTGAGCCGTCGGGGGCCAGCAGGTTGAATCGAATGTCGGACGAGCTCTCTGTGGCGGAGTACAGTCGAACGGGAATAGAGACCAGTCCAAAGGACAGAGAAAGCGATGCAATGGAGCGAGCAACCATGAGCTTCTCCTGGCCGGCTGTTAGCCTTTCGCCGGACGAAAAGGATGAAATCGTCGCCCACGGCCGCCAGGGCGTGCAAACAGGATAGCACCAGGTGTGCCGCCGCACGGCAGCAACCGCGATGAAGGCCATTCCGGCTTCCGGCGTCATGCAACGGAACGGCATGTCGCTTGCTTCGTCGGCTGGTTTGAAAGTTTGCTCGAGGTGGCAAGCTGCGCTTGGTCACCGCTCTGCTTATGGACCGCCATCATGGTTCCTACCCGTGACACGAACTCGCCCCCGCTGGCCCGCTACCGGAAAAAGCGGGACTTCAACGTCACGCCCGAGCCGGCAGCACCGACCAGTGACACGACCGTCGGTACTGGTAGCCTCAGATTCGTTATCCAGAAGCACTGGGCGAGCCGTCTGCACTACGACTTTCGACTCGAGTTCAATGGCGTGCTGTTGTCGTGGGCGGTACCCAAAGGTCCATGCTACGACCCCGGGAAAAAGCAGATGGCGGTGCATGTAGAGGACCATCCCGTCGATTACGCTGCCTTCGAGGGCACCATCCCTCCAAAGCAATACGGTGCCGGCACTGTCATTGTGTGGGACCGCGGAACGTGGGAGCCGGTGGGCGACGCCGCTAAAGGAATGGAAGCGGGCAAGCTGGTCTTTCGGCTGCACGGTGAGAAGCTCGCCGGCCTATGGGAGCTGGTGCGCATTTCGAAGGCCGGCGACAAGCAAGACCAGTGGATGCTCTTCAAAAAGCGCGACGAGTGGGCTCGCCCGCTCGCTGAGTACGATGTGATAAAGGCGCTTCCTGACAGCGTCACCGCGAAGCCGCTTGGGCTCATTGAAGAACGTGAGCCAAGGGCGGCGCGACGCTCGCGCGCAGCCGAATTCCGGATTGACCTGTCGGCCGCAATACGAGCGCCGCTGCCTGCAAAGCTGGAGCCACAACTGGCCACGCTTGCTGAGTCGCTGCCTGCGGTCGGCGATTGGATAACCGAAACGAAACTGGACGGCTATCGCCTCCTCGCCCGAATTGATAAGAAGCGCGTGAAATTGTTCACGCGAAACGGCCACGACTGGACGGCAAAGTTTGCGACGCTCGCCGCCGAGCTATTGGAACTCCCGCTTTCAAGCGCCTGGATTGACGGCGAGATTGTCGTGCTCAAGGACGGCATTCCCAGCTTCTCGGCACTTCAGGATGCCATTGACGGCGCCAAGAATCAGGAAATTGTCTTCTTCCTTTTTGACCTGATGTATATCGACGGGGACGACCTCAGGAAAGTGCCGCTCTGGGCAAGGCGAGCACGACTCGCACAGCTTCTAGAGGACTCGGGCGAACACCTGTTGTTCAGTCAAAATTTCGACGCACCGGCCGCACAGGTTTTTCAGGCTGCTGCAGGACTGGGCCTGGAGGGCCTGATTCTCAAAAGGCGAGATGCGCTTTATGAGTCGGGCCGGACGCAAACGTGGCTCAAAGCGAAGACACGCTTGAGACAGGAGTTCGTTGTTTGCGGCATGACCGCACGTGGCGGCAACGATGGGGAAGTCGGCAGCTTGTTGCTCGGCTATTACGTTGGCGACAAGCTCCATGACGCCGGAAGTGTCGGCACCGGATGGGATTCCAAAACCGCACGAGACCTTTGGCACCGCCTCGCGCCTCTCGAGGTTGACAAGACGCCGTTCGACACGCCTGTCAAGAAGCCCGGACGATGGTCCAAGCGTGCAGCCGGCAGCGAGAGGTGGGTTCAACCAACTTTGGTTGCAGAGGTGGAGTTTGCAGCCTGGACGGCGGAAGGTGTGGTAAGGCAAGCATCCTTTATCGGGTTACGCCTGGACAAAACTGCTCGCACCGTCGTCCGTGAGGGTGGAAAGACGCAAGCTCCCGAGCCGCCCCCGCAACTCAAGATTACCCATCCCGAGCGCGTTATCGATTCGTCGGCGTCAGTCACGAAGGCAGACCTTGTTCGGTATTACGCGAGCGTTGCGGAGCGGATGCTACCTCACATCAAAGATCGGCCTGTCGCGCTCGTTCGCGCGCCGGACGGTGTCGCTGGTAACCTTTTCTTTCAGAAACACGCCGAGCGCACCGCGATGCCTGGCCTGACTGCTCACAGTCGCGATTTGTGGCCAAAGCATCCGCCATTATTGACGGTCGATACGGCGGACGCGTTGCTGAGCGCGGCTCAGATGAACACCATCGAATTCCATACATGGAACTCGGTGGTCCGTCGGCTTGACGCGCCTGACAGAGTCATCTTCGACTTGGACCCCGGTGAGGCGGTGAAATGGAATCACGTCCAGGAGGCGGCAATGCTGGTTCGGACACTGCTGTCCGAGTTAGGTATCCAGGCCTGGCTCAAGACAAGCGGCGGCAAAGGGTTGCATGTCGTCGTGCCGCTGGCTCCGCGATTGGACTACGCGAAGGTGAAGGCTTTCTCGCAATCGTTCGTTCGGCATCTTGCCAAGACTATCCCTGAACGCTTTTCGGCGGTGTCTGGACCATCTAATCGAGTCGGCAAAATCTATGTCGACTATCTGCGCAACGGGAAAGGACAAACAACCGCTTCGGCATTCTCCGCTCGGGCTCGACCTGGAATGGGCGTCTCGATGCCGGTCGCTTGGGAGCAGCTTTCCGACCTCAAGACCGGCGCTCAGTGGAATGTCCAGACGGCACGTGAATATCTGAGCTTCCAGGCGAGCGACCCGTGGAAGGACTTCTGGTCGGCCAGACAATCTTTGGCAGCAGCGATCAAGCGTCTGCCGTAAGCGGTTTTGCGCGGAGACTCGAGCGCGGCACAACATAAGTCGCAAAGTGACGAGCGTTGCGGACAAAGTCAGCGTAACTTCTTGGCGAGAAGCTCGTCCAGCGCATCGCGCGCCGATTGAAGGTCATCAACAGCAGCGGTGAGGCGCGCCAGGTGCAAAGCCCGGGCGCCTTCGTTGCTCTTGGCCTTGGCATGTTCTTCCAATGCCTCCGCCGCCGATAGCACCTCTCGCGCTGCATTCGCGACTCGCAAGATGGCCTCGGCTTCGCCACCGTCTTGTTTCACTCCCGGCTGCTCCACATAGCCAATCAGTCTTCGATGCGGAAGCCTGCCTTGAGCGTCACCTGCCAGTGAAGGATTTTTCCGCCTTCAATATGACCTCGAACCTCCTGAATGTTGAACCATTCAAGGTTGTGCACTGTAGCAGACGCTTTCTCAAGCGCGGCCTGCACCGCGTCGTCGGATGAAATCGCGGACGAACCGGTCACCTCAAGAAGTTTATAGACGTGTTCGGACATTGAAGCCAGCTCCAGGATAAACAGACGCCCGTCTCGTTACGGGCCTGAATTGCGTTAATGCAACGCTAGGTACGACGCACGAAACCACGGCGCAGCTGATTGTCTCCATTGTCGGCATGCGCCATGGCCAGTTCCCCATGTCAGTTGCGCGCCTCCGTGCCCTTCAACTCGTCGTGTTTGTGAGCATGCGTCGCGGCGTACTTTAGTTCGAAATGCGCTCCCTTCCCACTTCGCGTCGGCGGGAAGTGCTCTCCCTCCACACAGGTCACTTCAAACGTATTCTTGCCGTCCTCGTGTACGACCGAGTAGATGCCGCTGACCTTCACGATTTCGCCGGGCTTGTATGCGGTGTCGCCTGCCATGGGTGCCTCCAGGTGTGATGTGCACTTGAGGCTTAAGCAAGCCGCGTTCCGGAGAGCGGCCGAGCCGGGCGGCGTGCTTCCCTTCTTTGCTTCTCAAGGAGCGACGGCCAGATAATGACATTCACATTGCCGGTCTCGTCTCCGGCGTTACGCACATTACGCCCTTCGCGGTGCCGGGCCGCTGGCGGCCCGTAACGAGCCCACACCTACGCGCGAAACGACCATTCGGATAGCTCATGAGTTCGGCTGAGGTTGTAGTCAGCGACGATGTTTTCGGCTTCAGACGGGGTATGCGCCAGTCCTTGTGATGGAGAATGGCAAGTACGTGGTAAAGCCACTGCGATACCAGTGCCGAATCGCCGGCAAACCTGTGAACTATGATGTGAAGTGCTTCGGTTACACACATGCAGTGATGCTCGTTGATGTCTTTTTCGAAAACATCAAGAAAGCGAAGTACGAGAAGGTCGCGCTGGCGCTCGCCTGGAGAACGCGACTTACTTTCTTTTGCCGCAATCACGGATGAGCCCTCACCGGAGGTCGAGGCCGCAGGCAGAAGCAATGTATGCAATATCGGATGATAGAGACAGCCTTGCTACGAGCATCAACTTGCAGCATAACGATGCACCGGACGAACCCGCGCGCTGAGAGCGCTTAATTTGGTCACGCTCCTTGTCGCGCCAATCGAGCGTTCTGTGCAGGCAAGTCGCATGTCGATCATAGGTCGCGGAACACCGCGAATGAGCCAGACTGGCTCAGATTCTCGAAAAGGAGACTCGGGTGATACGCAAGACGCTTAATGCTTCGCGGCTCCAGCAAGAGGTCGACCGTCGAATTCATCGACTGCAAGAAGTCGTCGAGGATGGAGTGAAGATTCGTGTGCCGCGGCCCCAGTTACAAGAGACCGACAAAACAGGCTGCAATTGGAACATGAGCAATTTCGGGAACGCAGTCGGCTTCGAGCGCGACATCGAGGGCGTGCTTAAAGCTGTGCGTGCCGAGTACAACCTTAGTACCGAAACAAAAGACCCCCGCAACCCGTTCGAGGAGTAGCCACGAAAGCCATCGGTTCCTGAATTTGCCGGTTTTATGTCTTAGCTGTGCAACTTCGCGTGCAAGCGCCGCGTGACGTATCGGTGCAGCTGCTACGCCACGCGGCACGCATTCCCTTGAGGACAACCCATGCCCTTTCTCAAGGGTCGATAATCACAGCTTCATGCCAACGTGGGCAGGGGCTGGGTCGGGCGTATTTTCCAGTGTGTTTATGTCGTGGATAACACGGTAGGCTTCAACAAGTGCTTTTTCTTTCTCCACATCATGCCCACCTACGACACGGGCCATCTCGGTACGAGACAGTTCCTTTTCCTGGCGAAGGTCAACAATAGTCAGCGTGCTCATTTCGATTCACCCTAAAAGTAATGTGGGGTAAGGAACGGGATTGTGATTGAGCGGCTCGCATCTGCGCTCGCTTAGCTATAGACACGTTCTGTGCCAAGCTCAATCCTGTCACTACGAACGGGCCCAACTTACTGTTTACAAATGGCAAATCTGGAATCCTCTTTTTCACTCCGTCAGGTCGCGGCAGCGAAGTGTGTGATGGATTGCGACACATCACAAAGCTTCTGTTGGCAACGTGGAAACACCAGGCGATGGCCGTCGGAGCGAGGACCAACCCTCTGAATCGCCGGACACGGCCTCTCACCCCCAGTGCGGGTATACGCGAGGACTCTGTAATCATCTCCCGAACTCGGAGTACGCTGTTGGTACCATTACGTCGTCGCAAATGACTAACCGACAAAGGCGGACAGGCGGGAAATGGATATCTTTTACTATTGGCAGAAGTTCGAGCCGGACTTGAAGAACGGTCAGGTCGGCTACTTCGGCTCCAACAGCGCGAAGATAGCTGAACTCAAGGAGCGGTTGCCGAAGCGCCTATGGGTTTTCAAAACGCCCAAGGGCATGAAAGGCTCTGTCCAACTGCTCGGCTCATTGCTAGTCAGTGATGAGCCCAAGGTTGCGGTGAACGCCGAGTATCCAAACTTGATTTACTACGACCCGTTCTCGCCCGAGACGGTCTTGTTCGCTGACTCGAACGCGCCCGGACGAATTGAGGACGTGACACGCCTTCTTCAGCACCGCCTCCTCCACGCATTCAAATCGAACTTCCAGGGCGACGCGGGATTGCAGGCACTGGAATCAAACGTAGTGCGGGAACTGGAAGCACTGTGCGCCGATTGGGGCAAGGTGCAACTGCTCGAGCGAGTAGAAGACCGAAAGAAGGTGCAGCTAATCAACCCCTTCGCGCAACCGTCACGTTGAACCCCCGAGTATTCGACAGGCTGGAAAAATTGGCCGCTTGCTGTCTCTCGCTCTTCTGCGCCGCACTTTAGTCAGGCGCGTTCGACGCTGTCAGCGAGCGCGCGCAACAAGGCCGCACCATCGCCATGCCAAGCGCTGCCGTGCATGCAGGCCAGCGTTGTCGGCTGCAATGCAGCAAGGCGTTCTAGCATTTGGCGGGCGTACCTGGTGTGTGAGAAGTAATCCATCTTTTGACGGAACGTTTCGCTGGGTTCGAGGATGTCACCCTCGGTAAGTGGCGGGGGATGCGAACCGCCTTGGGTAAACAAGTCCCCACAGAGCAGCGTTGCCGACGCAGTCTCCATGAGAAATCCGCATTCCCACGCGTGCGGTAGATGCGGCGTATCAAGCCACCGCACGCTGTGCTGCCCGAGCGAGATCGTCTCGTCATCACTGAGCGCGCGTGGCGGCCGGTCGGCATAATCGCTAACTGAAACCATGGCCGCGACTTGGCCGCACAGTGGCTCCGCACGCGGCGCGACCGCGAGAAACTCGTTGAGTGCGCCGCATTCGTCGGCCTCGAAATGGGAGAAACCGATATAGCGCAGTCGATCGATTGGTACTATGCGCTCGACTGCTTCACGGACGACGGGAAACATCCTGCGCAGGCCGGTGTGAAATAGCAGGGGTTCGTCGTCGTCGATTAGATACTGGTTGAACGAGAATCCTCCACCGCCGGGGATTTCGACTGGAGTGGAGATGCGATAGATGCGTTCCGCAATCTCGTTGACTACTGTACCGCTCGAAAGGGATAGGGCGGGCATGATGCGCTCCTTTCTTGGGCAACTTACATTGTCCAGGCTCGGTCAGACCGTCGATGCACGTGCTGCGATTTTCGACGATCCAGGTATTGATGTCCATTGCTTCTGGGCGTCGACAACCCGGCGTGGGCATGCATCGTCCTTGAAATGAAGGCATCGCGAGCCTATCCTGATTGAGCAGACAGATCCGGGCCGCAAGCCGTGCGGACGGCATCGGTCAGAGGAGACGCTCATGCGGCGCTTGCTCCTTCTCATGGTCGGGTTATTCATGAGCGCGATGTCGCTACATGCGGATGCGGACGACGCTCGCGAGCGTCAACGACGCGACAATCAGCGCGTCCTCAAGGTGTTTGATGCGAACGGCAAACTTGTCGGACGGCTCGCGTCGGATCGCAGCGGTGACGGCGTTTATCTCGATGTAGACGGCGCGATCGTCTTCGCCGCCGTGACATGGCTGCGCATCGATGTCAACGACACCGATTCGTCGAGATTCCAGTGGAAGACGTTCGGCCCGTTCCAGTATTCGACCACCGACTGCAGCGGTTCGCCGATCATCTCTCCTTGGAGCGGCCCGCGTCCTTCCATCGCGATGAGAAATGGCGCCGAGGTCACGCTCCTGATCGCGGGCGATACCGTCTCGTCGCCGGCGCAGATCGTCGCGGTGTCCGACGGAACGACGTGCAAGCCGCCTCCGGTCATCGGTCACATGCCGCCTTCGACCGCGCCCGTGCCCGCGTTCACCGCGGAGACGAGTTATCCGCTGACGGCCCATTATCCCGAGCCGCTGACGATCGGCTATTGACCAGCTGCGATAGACGGAGACGCGTCGTGGGACGATTCCTCGTTATGCTGCTCATCTTGTGCGCTAGTCTGAGTGCCGCAGGCGGGCGCGTTGACCGGGGACGCGATGCGCGCGACGAAGCGCGCCTGCCAATGGTGTACGACGCGCAAGGGCGCGCGGTCGGACCGCTGGCGTTTTTCGCGGGCGTCGTCGGCGTGTATATCGCGATAGACGGCGAGCCCGTGTTCGTCATCGTCGATCACAAGCGCATCGGTCCGTCCCAGTACTCGGCATCGGAGTACGAATGGGTCGGCTATCCGTCCGTCGGGTACGCGTCGGCCGACTGCAGCGGAAGCGTGTTGGTTCCCTTATCGGCCAGTCCAACGCCGTCCATCGCGGTCAGAGACGGTGTCGACGTGACGGTTTATACCGCCGTCGAGGGGTATTCCGGCAATGTGCATGTGTGGTCGTTGAGGCAGACGGATGGTTCCGGCGCGACCTCATGCAGCCCGACGCCGTACGACCAAGGCTCGCTGTATTGGGCGGTCAGAAGCACGTATCCGCTGACTCAGCGTCATCCCGAACCGTTGCGCATCGTCTTCTGATGCGGTCGGAGTGCGGTCCTCATGGAGGCCGATATGAAACGCTTCCTGGCTGGAGCACTGTTCGCGCTCTATACGATCGCGCCGCTTGCGGACGATTCTGCGCATCACGCGAAACATCGCCTCCTAAGAGTCTTCGATGCGAACGGACGCGTGATCGGCAATCTCGCAAGTTTCAGCGGTCAAAACGGTGTCGCGTTCACGGCCGGGGACGCGACCACCGTCGTGCCCATCACGCGGATCCAGGACGCGAGCTTCCACTTCTCCGCGACCGATTTCCAATGGCTCGCTGTTTCGTCCGGCCAATTCACGTCGACGGATTGCAGCGGCGATCCCGTCATCCTGTCCGCGTGGGGACCCCGGTTCGCGATTCCGGTCAGACGGGGTGGCGAGGTCACGGTGTACTTCGCCTCCGCAGGTCCGGCGGTGCCCTTGACCGTCCGCTCCAGCTTCGGGGGCACCGGTCCGCCCGTATGCAACCAATATCCGAGCCCTTTGACGATCGCGGGGTACCCCGCAGCCGCGAAGCTCGTCATTACCCGTGATCATCCGGAGCCGCTCAGAATCCGATATTGACAAGCGTGACTTCTATCGCTGCCCGTTGCAGGCAGGCCATAAACGGCCCGAAGCGCGAGAGAGGCACGGTATTCAGGAAGCTGCTCGATGTCCCGCGACTGAGGAGCCATTGGTATCAGGAATGCGTCCAGCTCAGAACCCGACGCCTACGCCGACGCCCACTCCCGATCCAAAGCTGCCACCGCCAATGCCAACGCCGATGCTGGGGCCCGGCGCGTAGTAGCCGGGTCCATATACGGGCTCGCTGTAGCCGTACGGCGGAGCGGCAACGCATCCGGAGAACGCTACGGCAAGGGTCAAAAGACCGAAGAGTTTGAACATGAAGACCTCCCGTGTTGGAATAGATAGCAAGCTCTGAGCCTGTTTCGGGGGCGGCATCCAGATGCGGCCCTTCTGCTGTCCGGTGACGGCACCGCGACGTCCCTTATCAATCGTTCCCCATGCTGACAGGCGCTCTAGCAAACCTGCGAACCTCCCTCCCGTTGAGTGAGGGTGGACCCTACGGCACCACTGCGGCCTTCGGAAGTTTTCGTCGAGCCTCCCCGCGGGCCGCCGCAAAACTTGCATTCGACCCTTCCCCCCGCTATACCTCAAAGAATCGGTAGTAAATCTGTAAGGAACAGGTTGTTGCCCGGGTGCTCGCACTTCCCGCCGGCGTGAAGTCTCGTCTGGACTGCGGGCAGCGTTCGAATCCTAAGACCGAAAAAGGAAACGACATGTACCAGCAGACCTACAACCCGTTGGGCAACGTATTCCTTTCGACGATCGTCGCGGCCATCCCCATTCTGACGCTGCTCTACTTCATCGCGCTGCATCGCCATCGCGATTCGCAGGGCAACGTCCATCTCGGCATTTCAGCGCCTTACGCGGCGTTGTTCGGCGTGATCGCCGCGTTCATCGTCTCCTGTCTGGTGTTCCGGATGCCGGTGGCCTCGGCGGTGTCGGCGTTCGCGCTCGGCTCGCTGTCCGGTTTTCTCGGCATCATCTGGATCGTGCTGGCCGCGATGTTCCTTTACACGATGAGCGTCGTCACCGGCAAGTTCGAGATCGTCAAGGAATCGATCGTCCATATCTCGTTCGACCGCAGGCTGCAATGCGTGCTGATTGCGTTTTCGTTCGGCGCGATCATCGAAGGCACGTCCGGATTCGGCACGCCCGTGGCGATCGCCGGCGCGGTGATGGTCGGGCTCGGCTTCAGGCCGTTTCAGTCCGCCGTGCTCAACCTGCTCGCGAATACGGCGCCGGTCGCGTGGGGCGCGATCGGCACGCCGATCGTCACGCTCGCCGCCGTGAGCGAGCTCGATCAGGTCACGCTCTCCGCGATGGCCGGCCACCAGTTGCCGTTCGTATCGCTGCTCGTGCCGTTCTGGCTCGTCGCGACCTTCGTGAAGATGGAGGGCGGATCCTGGAAGGAAGTCTTCGAAGTCTGGCCGGCGATGCTGTGCGCGGGCGGATCGTTCGCGCTGATGCAGTTTTACGCGTCCGGAAGTCACGCGCTCCATCTGATGACCGATGTGGTGTCGGGCGTGTTTTCGGTGATCTGCACGGCGCTGTTCCTGCGCTTCGTCTGGCATCCGAAGACGCGCTTTCTGCTCAGGTCCGAGCGCGAGGCGCTCGCGCGGCAGGGCAAGAGCACGGCCACGGTCGCGACCGACAAGTCGGAGTGGAAGTACAAATACTCTGTCGGCGAAACCGTGTATGCGTGGATGCCCTGGGTGATTCTGATCGCGTGTTGCGCGCTGTGGGGCGTGCCCGAATTCAAGAAATTCCTCAACAGCCTGTTCGCCGGTGTCACCTTCTCGACGACGCTCCTCGGCTCGCCCTTCAAAGGCACGCTGTCCTTGCCCGTCTGGGACATGCCCGCGCTGCACAACCTCGTGCATCGGATGCCGCCGGTCGCGCCCGTCAACGCCAAAGCGGAAGCGGCCCGCTTCACGATCAACTGGCTATCGGCGGCGGGCACCGGCGTGTTCGTCGCGGCCATGCTGTCGGGCTTCGTGCTGCGTCTGTCCGCCGTGCAATGGAAGGACGCCTTCATGCAGACCATGCGCCGCATGAAGATTCCCGTGCTGGTGATCGCGCAGGTGCTGGGCCTCGGCTTTCTTACGCGCTACTCGGGCACCGACGCGGTGCTCGGACTCGCTTTCACGGGCGCGGGCGTGTTCTACCCGTTCTTCGCGGCGTTCCTCGGTTGGCTCGGCGTGTTCCTGACCGGTTCGGACACGGCGTCGAACGCGCTCTTCGGCAGTTTGCAGCGCATCACCGCGCAACAGCTCAACCTGAATCCAATCCTGATCGTCGCGACGAATTCGACGGGCGGCGTGATGGGCAAGATGATCGATGCGCAATCGATCATGGTCGCATGCGCCGCGTGCTACGACGATCCCAAGGAACGCGCTTTTGCGCTCGGGCCGATCTTCCGGACCGTGTTCTTCCATTCGATCGCGGGCGCGGCGGTGATCGGCGTGATTGCGATGCTGCAGGCGTATGTGTTTCCGTGGATGATTCCGGTGCCGCCGCAATGACGCCAGCTCAATAACGCGCGTAAACGATGCCGAGTATCTTCGCCTCGTCGTCGAAGATTTCGAGCATGTCGGTGAGCGCCTGCACCGGCCCCGCGTTAATGACGAAGCATGCGTAGGCGGGACGCGGGCCGCTCTTCGCGTCTAGGTAGCCCGGCATGCTCATCGCGACCATCTGACCGTTGGTCACGGTCGCACCGCTTTTGACGCTGACGTGCGCCCTGCCGGCGACATTCTTGCCGGTGTAGCCCGCGTCACTCAGCGAACGCCCCACCAACTCGCGGCGCGACATGTCCCGCTGGATCGCAAGATAGTTGCGGAAGTCATTGAGTAGTCGGAGATGCCCGTACTGCTCATGCTCGATCATGGCCTCGAGCGACTTGTCACGTTCACCAGCGACACAAGAGAATGCGCACCGGAACCTTATATAACGAGAATGGACTGGACATCACGTGAGTGAGTGGAATCGCCGTCGCACCGCAAGTGCCCCTCCTCGCATGGCAATGAGATACAGATAGCAAGACGACCACGTGTCTGCCCAATGAAACGTCGACCGGCAGTAGTACGTCGTCTTCCTCACCGCCCGTAATGGCCGGATCGCGCACCTGCGCGAATATTTCGATCGCCGTTCATACCGCTGCGGTTACCGTTCACGCCCGGCGTCGATGTTGCGGGCACCGTCATCGCGGTAGGACGCAACGTCACCACGCTGGCACCAGGCGACGAGGTGATGGGGTTTATCGGCATCGTCGGTGCCTTCGCCACGCGCGCTGTTGTCGACGCTGCCCGGCTTGCGCGCAAACCGGCGTCCCTTGGTTTCCTCGAGGCGGCTGCGGTTCCCGCTGCGTCGCTCAACGGCCTGGCAGGCGCTGCACGAGTATGGCGCGTTGCAGGCCGGTCAGACAGTTCTGATTCATGCCGCAGCAGGTGGTGTGGGCAGCGTCGCTGTGCAACTTGCGAGACTGGCGGGCGCCCACGTGAGCGCCACCGCGTCGGCCGGCAATCGGGACTACGTGCAAAGCCTCGGCGCCACGGACGTGATCGACTACAACCGAGAACATTTTGCGGCGCGCACATCGAAATTTGATGTGGTGCTGGACCTGGTGGGTGGCGATACGCAGGCCCGATCGTGGTCCGTGCTGAAGCCGGGAGGAACACTAGCGTCTACCGTCAGCAAGCCGGACCCAGTCCTTGGCAACCATGTCGGTGCCACCGGCAAAAACTTCGCCACGCGCGCCGATGAAGCGCTGCTTACAACGTTAGCCGCCCTCCATGGCTCAGGCCAATTGGGCACGCACATCGATTCGGTCTTCCCTTTTCCAAAGGCAAGCCATGCTCTTGCACGGAGCATGAGCGGCCACGTGCGCGGGAAGGTGATACTCGATATGGGCGCTTATCGAAGCTCAGGTCCCGAAGCGGACCGCCGGCGAGAGCGTAAATGATTCGCGCATGTCCCGCACCTCTTCGACCGGTGTCCGGCCAAACAGGCGCTTGAACTCCCGGCTGAACTGAGACGCGCTTTCGTACCCAACGCGTCCGGCTGCCGCCGCCGCAGTCACACCATCACGGATCATCATGAGGCGCGCCTGATGAAGGCGGGTGGACTTGATGTACTGGATCGGCGATGTCTGGGTCACCGTACGGAAATTAGCGTGAAACGCGGGAACGCTCATGCCCGCTTCCTCGGCAAGACGCGCGACGTTGAGCGGCTCCGCATATTCGGTGTGGATCCGCTTGAGTGCCCGCGCCACTCGTCCGAAGCGGCCGTGATGTGCCAGCGCCGCACGCATTGCCGCACCCTGCTCGCCAGTGAGTACGCGATAGCAGATTTCGCGCACGATCGCCGGCCCCAGTACCTGTGCATCGAGCGGCTCAGTCAACGCTTCCAGCAACCGTATTGTCGCGCCCGCGAGCTTGTCGTCCAGCGGTGTGGAGACGATGCCTGCTGGCGCCGCTTCGGGATGCTGCCTAGCCGCACCGATGTGCGCGATGAGCTCGCTCAGTTCGAGCAGGTCCAGCCGGATTGATACCGCAAGCATTGGCTCGTCCGGCGAGGCCTGCGTTTCCGTCGAGAACGGTAGGGGGACGGACAGCACGAGATAGTGCTGCGCATCGTAGACGTACACCTCGTTGCCAAGGAATCCAAGCTTGCGCCCCTGGCAAACGATCACGATGCTCGGCTCGTACAAAACGGGCGTGCGCCCGAGCGGGCGATCAGATCGCATCAGCCGCACGGTATCGAGCGCCGACTGGGTGTAACCCTCGCTGGGTGCAAGTTTCTCCAGTAGCCGGACCATCCGGATGGAAACCGGATTGCGATTGTTTCGCACCACGCTCTCCCGAAGTTTCGACAGACAGCATTTTATTCACCTCCGCTGTATGCGCCAACCGAATCAATAGGATTAGGCAACGATGGCATCGCTCCATGTATTCGCCTGCGATGCCGTCTTTCCTACCATTCATTCACCGGCCGATGAACACATAGCGGTTCAACAGGCCGAGCTCCGGCAAGGTCGTCCTCCGCGCTATCAGTGACAGGCGCGGCCAATTTCGAACCAACAATAGGAGTATGCAAGATGGCAATCTCATCCACCGAGTCCAAAGTTATTCTGATCACCGGCGCAAGCAGCGGCATTGGCGAAGGCGCCGCCCGTTTGCTCGCGGCGCAAGGCCATCGGCTTGTCATCGGCGCGCGCCGCACCGACCGGCTCGTCGAGCTGACGGAGTCGCTGCAGTCAGCCGGCGGCATCGTCCGCTACCGCGAACTCGACGTCACCTCATCCGAGGACGTCGCGGCCTTCGCCCGCTTTGCGCTCGATACGTTTGGCCGCATTGACGTGCTTGTCAACAATGCCGGGGTGATGCCCTTGTCGCCGTTGAACGCGCTGAAGGTAACCGAGTGGAACCGGATGATTGACGTGAACATCCGTGGCGTACTGCACGGCATTGCGGCGGTCCTGCCGGCCATGGAGCAGCAGGGCCAAGGCCAGATCATCAATATCTCGTCGATCGGTGGGCTATCCGTAACGCCGACCGCAGCCGTCTACTGCGCCACCAAGTTTGCCGTGCGCGCCATCTCCGACGGGCTGCGTCAGGAGACCGACAAGGTCCGCGTGACGGTGATCTGCCCGGGCGTCGTGGAGTCCGAACTGGCCGATTCGATTTCCGACGACACCGCACGGTCGGCCATGCAGGAGTTCCGCCGCATTGCCATCGCACCTGACGCCATCGCTCGCGCCATCGCCTACGCCGTAGAGCAGCCGGCGGATGTCGACGTCAGCGAAATAGTCGTGCGGCCTACCGCAAGCCCGTTCTGAAAGTTGGGCACCTATCACTCAACCGATCTGGCCAACCATCAAGGAAACCATCATGACATCACGCAATCGAGAAACCGGAACGTTCGCGGGCAAAGTCGCGATCGTTACCGGCGCGGCCAGCGGCATTGGCCTGGCGACTACGGAACTGCTCCATGCCCAGGGTGCAGACGTAATCGCGGTGGGGCGCAGCGCCAATGTCGAGGCGCTTGCCCGCCCCGGCATCGTGCCCCTCATCGCCGACGTGGCCCGCGAGGAAAGCGCGGTGCAGGCTGTCGCAGCTGCGGTGGACAGATTCGGCAAGCTCGACATCCTCGTCAACAATGCCGCGATCATCATCAACAAGCCCGTCGTCGAAATGTCGCTTGAAGACTGGAACAGCATCCAGTCAGTCAATGCCACAGGTGCGTTTCTGTTCTCACGCGAAGCCATGCGCGTGATGGTGCCGGCAAAGACCGGCGCCATCGTCAACGTGGGTTCGTACGCGTGCTATCAGGCATTCCCGACGATCGCAGCCTATGCGGCCTCGAAGGGCGCGCTGGCGCAATTGACGCGCGCCTTGTCGCTGGAAGCCATCGACCATGGCATTCGCGTCAACGCGGTCGGGTCGGGCGACGTCATCACCAACATCACCAATCACATCCACGCTGACGGTCAGGCATTCCTCGCCGAGCACGGCAAAAAGGCGCCGATCCGCCGCGCGGCCCACCCGAAGGAAATTGCAGAGGTGATTGCTTTCCTGGCCTCGGAAAAGGCCAGCTTCATGGTTGGCGCCGTAGTGATGGCCGATGGCGGCATGAGCGTCGCACTCCCGTAAAGACATTGCACACCCGACTTTTCTACTCGAGGACTTTCATCATGAAATCAGCATCCCGTACCTGGTTTATCACTGGTGCATCGAAAGGCGTCGGCCAGAAGCTCGTCCGTCATCTGCTTGAGCAAGGCCACCGCGTGGCCGCGACCTCGCGCACCGCAGCTTCGCTGACGGAAGCGTTCGGTCAGGCATCCGACCACTTCCTTCCGCTCGAAGTGGACCTTACCAGCGAACAGAGCATCCGACAGGCAATCGAGAAGTCCGTGCAGACATTTGGCGCCATCGATGTGGTCGTGAATAACGCCGGATATGCTCAGCAAGGAACGGTCGAGGCACTGTCCGAAGGTGAGCTTCGTCAGAATTTCGAAGTTAACTTCTTTGCCCCAGCGGCTGTACTGCGCCATGCGCTGCCGCATCTGCGCAGGCAGCGCAGCGGACACATCATCAACATCTCGTCGATTGTTGGCTACCAGGGCGGATATGCCGGCTGGGGCAGCTACGTTTCGAGCAAGTTCGCGCTGGCGGGTTTGACGGAGTCGCTGGCCGCCGAAGTTGCTGAACTCGGCATTCGCGCTACGGTGGTGTATCCGGGCCCGGTCCGCACCGACTTCCTGTCGAACGGGGCGCTGGCAGTGGCAAAGCGGCAGATCGACGATTATTCGGAGGCGAAGGCGTCGCTCGACCTGCACCTGGACACGCTGCACGGCCATCAGGCGGGAGACCCAGACAAGCTGGCACTGCTGATCATCCAGGCAGCCAGTGTCGAGACACCGCCCTTGCATCTGTTCGCCGGCAGGATCGCCAACGACCTCGCAGCAGTCAAGGCCAAAGCAGTCGCTCAGGATCTCGACGCGTGGAGGGGCTCTTCCGAAGCCACCGACTTCGCGGACTGAGTCCTGGCGAAAGCCTCCGGTACTGAAGGAGGCGCTGGTGCTTACCACCGGCTAGTTCATTTCTTTGGTGCTGCAACAGCCATAGGCTGTTGCGCCCTGCGACTACCAGATGCGCTCTTTTGCAATCGCATTTGTCTCAAGGAACAGGAACCATGAGAAACGAAACGTCAAAAGTATGGCTCGTGACCGGCTGCTCGACTGGTTTCGGGCGCTTTATCGCTGAACATCTTCTCAATAGCGGCGATAAGATCGTCGCTACCGCCCGCAAGTCGGAAACGATCGCCGAATTGCAATGGAAGGGGGATGCGATTGTTCTACCCTTGGATGTCACAGATCGGGAGCAGTGCCGGAAAGTGGTCGAAGCCGCAGAAGCACATTTCGCCCGGATCGATGTTCTGATCAACAATGCGGGTATCGGCTTTTTCGGAGCGGTGGAAGAAACCGCGGAATCCGACGCGCGGCGACTGCTCGAGGTAAATTTCTTCGGCACTGCAAATATGATTCATGCTGTGTTGCCCGGGATGCGCGCGCGCCGCAGCGGAATGATCGTCAACCTGACTTCGATCGGCGGAATGGTCGGGTTTACGGGCGTCGGTTACTACTGTGCCAGCAAGTTTGCCGTGGAGGGACTGTCGGACACGCTCCGCAAAGAGGTCGAACCATTAGGCATCAAGATCATGACCGTCGAGCCAAGCGGCTTTCGAACGGAATGGCCGAGTTCCTCAGGTGAAGCTCAAACTATCATCGAAGATTATGACCGCACGGCCGGCGACGCTCGCCGCGCTTATCACGCCTCGGTAGGGCACCAGCGGGGCAACCCGGCGCGTGCTGCCGAAGCAACTCGAGAAGCAGCGCTTGCCGCCCAATCGAGCTCGAGAGTCTTATGACCAACCGCGAGTCCCGCATGAGCGCGGAAAGTCGATACTTTCATTTTGGGCACCTACTGACATGTTCAGACGACGAAGCAGCTTTTTGTCGGATCTTGGTTCCCCCCGGTTTTTTTGCAAGGACCTGCGCGCCCGTCGTGACAACGCGCCAGACGGCCATTTCAAAAGAGAAGTGAAACATCGCCACAATATTGGCGTTCTAATGAGGTTTCCGAAAAGTCGACACTTTATTGTCTCGCTGAGGATTCCCTAGAATTTCATTCTGAGCATGAAGCCCAGCGTGAATGGGAGATCGCTCGACGGTATCGGCGGAATCAGAATGATATTCGCGCCGACGTGCTTGTATTCGAGCATGATGAGCGGCGCGGCCACGGGCCCGACCATATGGTTATGCCCGATGCCATAACTGCCGTAGTCGTAGCCGGAGATGAGGCCGGCCATCACGGCGAGCCTGATGTAGTTCCAGTGAAGAAAGTCCGGGCCCCAGACGCCGCCGCCATAGAACGATGGCTTCGACAGCGAATTGCGGAAGTAGCCGCCCGTTACCGCCCATTGCGGCGCGACCCAGCATTCCGCGCCGATGCCGGGATTGAACTGCTCGAAATCCTTGTCCGGATGAAAGTGATGCGAAGCGACCATCGCGTCGATCCAGAGGCCGTCTCCACACCAGCTCGCGTGCGCGGCTGGTGTCCAGGCCGACGCGGCGACGGCGACGGCCGTCAACACGTGCGCGCGGAAGGTTCGGAAACGGGACAGCCATGTGCGCATGGGTTCTCCGCCGTCGCGCGCAGGCGATGGCGCCTTTTTTGAGATGGAGGTCGAGGCGAACTCTACCTGATCGCCGCATTTTTGTGTGTGCTGACGAAAAGCGCGTGACGGCTTGCGCACGCTTTCATGATCTCGGCGAAACTTGTCGAAATTTTCTTGTACGTGTATCCGAGGCAAAGCGCGATGAACGTTTATAAGTGTCTCGTTCCTTTTCTGGCGGCGGCCGCGCTGACGGCGTGCACGCCGCTGCAGGTCGTTACGCATCATGTGTCGTCGAGCGAATCGAGCGTGCCGCCGGGACGTTATCAGCTCGATCCGCATCACTGGAACGTAAGCTTCGACGTCGATCATTTTCACTACTCGCGCTTCGTCATCCGATTCGACAGGACAACCGCGCAACTCGACTGGAATGCGGACGGCATGTCGCGAAGCTCGGTGCGTGCGACCATCGACGCGTCGAGCGTCAACACCAACGTGCCGCTACTCGACCGCATGTTGAAAGGGCCGGACATGTTCGATGTCGAGCGGTATCCGAGCATCGTTTTCGTCAGCACGGCTTTTCAGCGCACGGGCGACGACAAAGGTGTATTGACGGGCGACCTGACGATACGCGGCACGACGAAGCCCGTTACGCTGAACGTGACCTTCAACGGGCATGCGGTCAATCCGCTTACGAAGCAGGAAACGCTGGGCTTTTCAGCCGATGGACATTTCAGCCGCGCGAAGTTCGGATTGACGACGTGGTATCCAGCCGTCGGCGACGATGTGCACGTCGCCATTCAGGCCGAATTTTCGAAAGCGCCGGCTGTTTCTGCTCAATGACAAGCCAATGACGAGCAGCGTTCAAGCTGCGGTCCAGTCGAGCACGACCTTGCCGCTGTTCCCGGAGAGCATCGTGTCGAACGCCTGCTGATAGTCGTCGACGGCAAAGGTGTGTGTGAGGATCGGCGATAAATCGAGGCCGCTTTGCAGCATCGCGACCATCTTGTACCAGGTCTCGAACATCTCGCGTCCGTAAATGCCCTTGATTTCGAGTCCCTTGAAGATCACCTGATTCCAGTCGATCGCGGTCTGTGCCGGCGGAATGCCGAGCAGCGCGACCTTGCCGCCGTGATTCATCGATTCGAGCATCGCCGTGAATGCGCTCGGCACACCCGACATTTCCAGACCGACGTCGAAGCCTTCGGTCATGCCGAGTTCGCTCATCACGTCACGCAGGTTTTCGTTCGCAACATTGACCGCGCGCGTCGCGCCCATCTTGCGGGCGAGTTCGAGGCGATAGTCGTTGACATCGGTGATGACGACGTTGCGGGCGCCCACATGCCGCGCGATCGCGGCGGCCATCACGCCAATCGGCCCGGCGCCGGTAATCAGTACGTCTTCGCCGACGAGATTGAAGGAAAGCGCAGTGTGCGTCGCGTTGCCGAACGGATCGAAGATGGCGGCGAGATCGTCGGAGATATCGGGCGGAATCTTGAATGCGTTGAACGCAGGAATCACGAGATATTCCGCGAACGCGCCTTCGCGGTTCACGCCAACGCCGACCGTGTTGCGGCACAAGTGACGACGGCCCGCGCGACAGTTGCGGCAGAAGCCGCAGGTGATATGGCCTTCACCGGACACGCGATCGCCGATGGCGAATCCGCGCACTTCCTGACCCATCTCCACGATTTCGCCGACGTACTCGTGCCCGACATGCATCGGCACAGGAATTGTCTTCTGTGCCCAATCGTCCCACTTCCAGATGTGGATGTCGGTGCCGCAAATCGCTGTCTTGCGGATCCGGATGAGAACGTCGTTGTGGCCGACTTCGGGCCGCTTCACGCGCGTCAACGTGAGGCCGGGTGCGCGTTCGAGTTTGGCGAGGGCTTTCATTGCGTTTGTTCCTGACGTGTGGTCTTCGTGGTGCTTCTTCGAAGGTCGAGGGCTCGTGGCCCGTTCCTCGTGGTTTATGCGCATAAAGTCCGCGGTGCTGCTCAGCGGATGACGCCGAGCGAGCGGCCGACGCGCGCGAACGCATCGACTGCGCGATCGATCTGTTCGGGCGTATGCGCCGCACTCATCTGCGTGCGGATGCGCGCGCGTCCCTTGGGTACGACGGGGTAGGAGAAGCCGATTACATAGACGCCTTCTTCGAGCAACGCATCGGCCATCTTCGAGGCGAGTTGCGCGTCGCCGAGCATGACCGGGATGATCGGATGTTCGCCGGGGACAAGGTCGAAGCCGAGCGAGGACATCGCGCGGCGGAAGTGCGCGCCGTTCTCGCGGACACGCCGGCGCAATGTCGCGCCTTCAGCGCTGTCGAGCAGTTCGAGCACCTTCAGCGATGCCGCCGCGATACTCGGCGCCAACGAGTTAGAGAACAGATACGGCCGACTACGCTGACGCAGCAGGTCGGTGACCTCCTTGTGCGCGGCGACATAGCCGCCTGATGCGCCGCCGAGCGCCTTGCCGAGCGTTCCGGTGATGATGTCCACGCGATCCAGTACGCCGCAGTGCTCCGGCGTTCCGCGTCCGCCTTCGCCGATGAAGCCCACGGCGTGCGAGTCGTCGACCATCACAAGCGCGCCGTAACGGTCGGCGAGATCGCAGATCCCGGCAAGGTTCGCGATGATGCCGTCCATCGAGAAGACGCCGTCGGTCGCAATCAGTTTGAAGCGTGCGCCGGCGGCGTCGGCTTCCTGGAGGCGCGCCTCGAGATCCGCGAGGTCGTTGTTCTTGTAGCGCAGACGCCGCGCCTTCGAAAGCCGCACGCCGTCGATGATGCTGGCGTGATTGAGCTCGTCGCTAATGATGGCGTCTTCCTCTGTCAGCAGCGTCTCGAAAAGGCCGCCGTTCGCGTCGAAGCAACTGGAATAAAGAATTGCGTCGTCGGTGCCAAGAAATTGCGCGATCGCCTGCTCGAGTTCCTTGTGCACGGTCTGCGTGCCGCAGATGAACCGTACGGACGCCATGCCGAAACCGTCGGCGTCGAGACCAGCCTTCGCGGCCTCGATGAGGCGGCGATCGTCCGCAAGACCGAGGTAGTTGTTGGCGCAGAAGTTCAGCACGCCGCTTCCGTTCGCGAGCCGGATATCTGATGACTGCGGGCTTGCGATTACGCGCTCCGTTTTATAGAAGCCTGCAGAGCGAATTTCGTCGAGTGTCGAACGCAGATGGGAGAGATATCGGTCTTTCATCGCAATCCTTTGTTTGGCCTGATCGTGGTGTCCGGCCGCGCAGTGCGCGCGAGCGGCCCTTAGCCCTGTTATAGTGCATTCATCGCATCGGACACGTTCGATATTTCGAACTTATTTTCGATATGCCGAACACTTTAAGGGATTGATCGATTCATGGCAAGCACGGTTTCGGAAGGAAAAACAGGCGACCTCGCGGGGGCCGGTGCGACGCCACCGCGCGTCGGAGAGATCATTCAACGCTTGCGCAATGAACGGAAGCTGACGCTCGACGATTTATCGCGGGCGGCCGGCGTGTCGAAGTCGATGCTGTCGGAAATCGAGCGCGACAAGGCGAATCCGACGATTGCGGTCGCCTGGCGACTGACCAACGCGCTCGGCATCAGTCTGGATCAATTGTTCGCGCAGCAGAGGCCGGTCGAAGCAATCCGCGTTGCCGGGCCGCACGAAATACCGACGTTGACCGGCGATAACGGTGGTTATCAGTTGCGTGTGTGGGGACCGATAGAACTAGCGGGCAAATTCGAATGGTATGAACTCACACTGCAATCGGGCGCCGCGCTCACGTCGAACGCGCATGAACCGGGGACGCGTGAGCACGTGACGGTGCTAAACGGGACGATCGAAGTGGATGCGTCGGGTTCGACGCGTCGGCTCAAAGCGGGAGAAACGGCGCGCTACGCGGCGGACGAAGCGCATGCGGTCCGCAACGTCGGACGCGCGGAAGCCAAGGCGCTGCTCGTGGTGATTCACGGCTGACGCGTCCGCGGCAACTTTATGCGCACAAAGCCCGCGACAATAGTTCACCCGCAATGAAAAACGGGACGCGCATCGGAGCACGTCCCGCCGGAAACGGCGCCAACGTCGCGGCGCCGAAACGCCCGTCTTACGGGTTCTTCTTCACAGTGTCCTTCAGATCTTCGCGCGCATCGCCCACGCCTTTCTGGACCTTGCCCGCAGCCTGTTGCAGATCGCCCTTGGCTTCCTGAGCCGTGTCGCCAGTTACCTTCCCGACGCCCTCATTGATCTTGCCCTTGACCTGCTTGCCGACGCCTTCGACTTGATCCTTATTCATCTCAGTTCTCCCGTGGTTTGCAGCGGTGTTGGCCGCGCGGTGCCGTCGAACGCACGCAGTAGCGTCTGCGCGTTCAGCTCGGAAGATTTCCCAAGCATGGTTCCACGATGCGCTTCGACGGCCGGCACGCATAGCAGCGAATGTCTGAATCGCACGTAGGCGGAATCGCACATACACCCGGGTCGAGTAGCGCGACGCTATTTTCATTGCAACAAGTACTGTATGTTTATACAGTATAATGAGACCGGTTGGGAAAAGGGGTGAATCATGGAGTCGAATGGCGAGAACCTGAGCAGGCGGCAGTTTGCCCGCGCCGTGCGCGACCTGGAGCGCATCACGCGTCAGATCGCAGGGCGTTACATCGACAAAGGCGTGCCGTTGACCTGGCGGCTATTGCACGCAATCGAGGCCGAGGCCGTCGCGGACCTCGGGTTTGCCGGACGGCACGAAGCCGCATTGCGTGAACTGTTTGCGCGTCCCGACGACTTTCATTTCCCTGAGACGGACGACGTAGTCGATGTTGCATCGTCCGACGCGTTGCCCGCCGTTTTCGCTTTCGCCGTAGACGCTTACGAGCGCGCAGCCCGACAAGGGCAACCGCGGGCGGTCATCGGCGCGCACTGACGTGGCACCCGGGGACGCGGCGATGCCGACGTCCCCGGTTCCATCTCACCCGGCATCGAATAGCTTCAAGGCGCAAAGTCGGCCGACATGTCCGCATCGGAACGCGCTTCGAGCTTGCCGTTCCGACACGCGGCACGAAACACCTCGTAATCCTTCTCCACCTGATCCGCGTAGCTCCGCCCGTAACGCACCAGCACTTCGGCCATGCGATCGCTGTTGCCGAGATAGCCCGAAATGTCCGGCGCGCGTCCGCCTGCCTTCGCGTGCGCGCGGGCAAGTGCCCAGCCGCAAAGCGCGGCGTATTCGCGAAAGGCGTCGTCGCTCAGGTTTTCGAGTTCGGCGGAAATTTTCATGTCGCGCAACTGACGGATGTACAGCGTACGTCCGAGCGGCCCTGTCGCCCAGCCGAGGAACGGGTCCGTGGCCGCCTGCATCAGACGTTGACCATGAACGACGCGCTGTCCATCGTGCCCGGAATGGTCCACGTCTCTCGCGTGCTTCGCGTATCTCGCGACAACCGACGTCGATGCTTCCTTCATCTGCAAAAAAAGCGGTTTGTCGTGGTGGTCGGTTAGCAACAGGACGAAGCAACGCGTGCCGACACTGCCCACGCCTACCACCTTGAACGCGACGTCCTGCAGCGCGAATTGCGACAGCAGCCTCGCCCGCTCCGGCGTCAGCGTGGCCACGTACTTCAGCATGAGCGCCTCGAAAATCTCGTCGCGCCTGCCTTTCAGCGTCATCCAGCCATCGTTTTTGTCGATCAGCGTGCTCTTGCCCTGAATGTGGAATACGGCAGGCGGCGCATCGCGAATGCGCCAGGCGTCGCAGGTCCGTTCCGCGAGCTTCGGCAGCATCGTCTCGTGCGTGCGGCGCGACGCCCGGTCGATGCCGCGCTTGATGCGCCGCCGCGCGTCCTCGCTCTGCAGCGTGTCGTGCATGCGATCGAAAGTGATGCGCTCGTACCAGAGATCGAGCACGCTCATTTCGGCGTACTCGCGCAGATGCGTCTGATAGCTGCGCGCGGCGCGAAAAGCGAACTCGTCGGCGGCAAGATCTCCGTGGCCGAGATGCCGACCGGCGATCGTGAAGCTCGCAACGAGCCGTTTCAGATCCCATTCCCAGGGTCCGGGCGCGGTTTCGTCGAAGTCGTTGAGATCGAAGATGAGCGCGCGCTCCGGCGTCGCGAAGCCGCCGAAATTGGACAAATGACAGTCGCCGCAAATTTGAATCGCGATGCCGCTGTCCGGCGTGGTGGCCAAATCATGCGCCTGCAAAATGGCGCTCCCGCGATAGAAGGTGAACGGCGAAACCAGCATGCGGCCGTAGCGCAAAGGGATCAGCGCACGCACGCGGCCTTCGCTGCTTATCCGCAAGAGCTCGATCGGATCGCGGTCGATGTCGCCAATCGCCTCTTGTGCGCTTCGCGGCGTGCGCTCGCGCGCGGCGCGTCCCGTTGCACGGCGTTGCCGCCAGGATAGCTGGGGCATCACTCACTCCATTTTGCTCTTGTGCTTGCGGGCGGAAGGAAGCCGTATCGACGACAGTAGTGACCAAACGCACCGGCGGCAAGACAGTGTTCGACACTTTTGCGAACACCTCTGCTTGACGTTCCGCGCGTGAAGCCCGACCCTGTGCGCAGTGCAACACAGTGCGCAACGCGCCTTCCGAACACTATGCCGAACACTCCCGATCTTTTTGACCAACAGCGCGCCGACTGGCAGGCCGATCCGCACGCCGCTTTCGATGCATGGCTCGCCCAGCAGTCGTTCCGGGCGTCATCGGCGGATGTGTATCGCGCGCAGTGGGGCAACTTTCTCGAGTGGCTGGCCGCGAAGCGCGCGACGCTGCATACGGTGCAACGTCCCGTGATCGAGCAGTTCGTCGCGCAGCTGGACATCCGACGTCCGCAACGCATGCGCTATCTGAGGCTGATCGAGCGCGTGCTGGATCATGTGCGCGAGGTGGAATCGGCGGCGACGAATCCGGCGCGATTCATCGCTCAGGACGGCAACGCGGCATGGCGCAAAGCGCGCGACAACGAGCCGACCGGGTTTCTCACTCACGACGAGCGGGCGCTGCTCGTCGCGCATCTGTTTTCGCCTATGGGCGCGATGCCGGCCGGGCAGCGCTGGCGCGAGCGACGCGACCGGGCGCTGGTCGCCGTGTTTCTGGGCGGAGGCGTGAAAACGGGCGAAGCGGCGCAATTGACCGTCGACTGCTACGCGGCGGGCGCGCCGTATATCACCGTCGATGCGTCGAACCCGCTGTTGATCCGGCAAGCGCGGCTTGCGCCGTTCGCGGTCGAATTGCTCGACAACTGGATCAGCGAGCGCAAGACGGCAGATCTAGCGGGCGAGCTGCTGTTTCCGGCCGCGTCGTCCGGCCGCCACATGCACAAGGCGACTATGCTGCGCGCGATCGACGCTGTCGTGGCCGCGTCCGGCATCGCCGCATCACGCGTCGCGCGAGCGAGTCCGCAGACGCTGCGCAACACGTACGCGGCGGAACACTTCGAAGACGGAACGGACCCCGAACGCGTCGGGCAATGGCTCGGATTTCAGCAGACGATCTCCGTGCATCGGCTGCTCCGTGCATGGCAGGATTGGATGGGTGAGCAAATACGGGAGCGGGATCTCGCTCAGGCGCGCGTTAGCGGAACGCCCGGCGGGGATTTACACACAGCCGTCGACGATCCCGAAAACCCTCACCTTTGACCCGATACGCCCGCGAGACGGCTCTCACGATGCGCTGACACGCGCCGAGCGGATAAAGCCGTCGACAGCCGCGAGCTTGGATGACGCTGCACCCGATGTCCGCTCGCAGTTCGGGCAGGAGAGTTCGTATTCGTCTTCGTGGCGCTGAAGTTCCGGTTCGCCCGTTTCGCACGCCGGACAGGCGGGGGGCGCCACGACGTGCGCATCCACTTGCGTACCCAGTCTGGCGATTTCGACGGAACTCAGGCGACCCTCGGCCGCCAGCGACGCAATCAACGCACCGACTTCAGCGCTGGCCCCGGACTGGACACGCTGAGCGTCGCGCTCTCGAACGAGCGCATCGATTTCGTCGGACTGCGCCCGCACTTGCGATTCGAGCCGATCCGCGCGACTTCTTGCAGCGCTAAGTTGTTGAATGAAATCAAATTCCTTCTGGCCTGCTTCGCGCGCGCCTGCCTGATAAGTAGCTGCCATGCCGCGCAAGGAGTCGAGCTCGACCAGCATCGGGTGAACGCGTCGTTCAGCTTCCTTGATTGCGTCCTTGATCTGCTGGGCGTAGTGCTCGGTGTTCTGGCGCAATTCGGCTTGCAGTTCGTCGACCCGGTCGCGAAGCCGCGCAGCCGACTCTTGCTCCTGCTGCAGGCGCGCCGCCAGGGTCTCGTTTTCCTTTTCCCAACGCGCGATGACCTCGCGTAGACCGGCCTGAGCGCCCGATCCCTCATTGCGCAGCGCCTTCAGTTCGGCTTCCAGGGCGGCGATCTGTGCAGCGTTGGCTTCGGCGCGTGCCTCCGCACGCTGATGGGCCTGCTCGATCGCCTCGCGACGAATGTTGGCATCCCGAACCTGCGCCTGCGCGGCCTGGACGGCCGCGTTGAGACGAGCTTTGTCGTCGTCGAGAGCTGCGAGTGCGAGTTTTTGAGCCTCGTCATAGAGCGCCGCCAGCAGTTCGCCTGCGCGTTGCTGCAACACCTCCGGCATCGCGCCGGCGTCGATGCGCACGCGCAGCGCCGTGCGCAGGCCCGCCCAAAAGGCTTCGATATCTTTGGGAATGTCGCTCGCGCTGCCCGTCTGTGTGAGTTCGCGGACGGTGGTGACTGAAGGTCGTATGCCGAGGTCGAAGAAAAGCCGCTTGCACGCGTGCTGAGAAAGATCTTGCCGTCGGGCGCCTGCGGTACGCATCGCTTCGATTTCCTGACGCAAGATGTCGCGGGTGTGCTGATTCATGTCCGAGAATAAGCCGTTCAACATAACGATCATAACGTTTTACGTGTTGAACGTTATGAAAATGGTTTGTTGATCTGCACCAATGTCCCTGTCAGACCGCTTCCTGCCGTTTTAAGCATTCGAGCCGGCGTCGTCGAGGTTATTCGTGAAACATCCTGAGATTGTGGCTACAAGCCTATGATTTAGCAAGGGATTTACGATATATGCGTTTTCCGGGCGATGTTTCACGCGTTTTGTATCGCAGCTAGCGAAAGAGACTCAGTGGCGCTTGAGAGTATTAGAAGTAAACACCCTTGAACCTTGTTAACCCTGTTAACGCCGCGGTAAAGCCTTATCCCATAAGGCTTTGCGGTTGATCGGGTGAGATTGTACGGGAACTATGGTGAAGCTATTCGGGAGGGATCGGTGACGGGCTTCGGGACAGTCAGTGAGCACCTGCGGGAGGGATCGTGAGCGGATTCAGGGAGCGTGGTAAACATCTAGGTGAGCGTATTCGGGAGACTAATACCCTGTCGGCGTTGCTATACGTGAATCCTCTCATGCCCAGCAATTGGGGAAAGGTGAGGATTCTAGGGAGGCGGCTAGATGGGGTGTTAACTACATGTATGAAGTAATAATTCCCGACAGGTGAGCGTTTACAGGAAAGGTTCGGGAACGAAGGTGAGTCTTTTCGGGCGAATGTGCAACATTGCGCTGCTCCCTGGTGTAGTTTTGATCGAAGAGTGAGCTTTTTCGGGAGTAATGGACTGGCGGCCGGGGGTGTTGAGCCGCAAGACTGCCCCTCGCGACCGAAACTTTCAGGCTCGACGATGTAAGGTGAGCATTTTCGGGAAGAGACAGCGTAGTACTGGCGAACGTTCTGTAGGAAAAGTACCCAGTTTATGGTGAGGAAATCCGGGATGTCACTTTGTCGAGTTGGATGGAGAGCGAGCGCCGCCGCTTCGTCCTGATGTCGTAACTCCCGTGAAATCAGATAGATAGGCCGAGGCCCGCGTGGTTGTGATGAGGGATGGTGAGCAAATTCGGGAGCGGCTGGTACCGCTAGTTTTCTGTAGCACAGCGTCAAAAGGTGAGGCTTTGCGGGAGCCGGTGTCCGCATAGCCACGCAGTGAAAGCGAGATAGGTGCCCAAAAAGGCGCGTTTTTCCGACGGCGACTCGCAAAGGTGAGCCTTTGCAGGAGCCCGAGGCCGTGCTTTTTGGTTCTTGCGCGCGCTTCAAGACTCAGTCGGTGAGCATTTACGGGAGGTTATTCCGTTGTGCGGACGCCGGGATAGGGCCTCGGCGTACATATAACGTCCGGTCCACCCGACTCGAAGGTGAGAGTTTTCGGGACGTCTTGCTGGGCTGGACGCAGAGTGAAGAGCGTTAGCGCTGGATTTGCACCTCAACCGTCACAATCGCGTGCTAGTTCATGTTCAAGTGCCGGAATGTCTCTCGCGTACCACACCTCATAATGCGCCAAAAAAATCGCAGGTGAGTGTGTTCGGGACCTGCGTTCGGACGTTGCGGGCACTTCCAGAAATCCCCGCATTTCGTTTACCCGTGCGGGCAGTGCTTATATGAGATGAACCCGATTGGTGAGCGGTGAGCGTTTACAGGAGCGCACCGCAGTGAGTCGAATGATTCGGACCAACCTCACCCCTCTATGGTGAAGTCGCCCCTATAGACGCGGTTCACCCCGATGGGTATCCTTGCTCGCAATATCGATCCTGACCATCTCATGGCCACCAAGCGCGCAAAGAAGACCGACGTAGTCAGCCCGAGCTCGGCGGAATTGCGCAAGGCGGTCGAGGCTATTGCGATTCAACCGAAGAGCGGCAAGATCACGCTGCTCACCCGAAAGCTCTTCAATGTGCTCCTCGCAGTCGCTCAGCAGGCTGACGACGCTGGCGACACGTATCGCGCGCTGTTATCGGATATCGTCGCGAACTCTGCGTTCGACTCGAACGATACCGCACTTGTCAAAGAGCATTTGCGTCGCATGGTGTCGGTGCAGGTCGAGTGGAGTACCGGCACGTCGAGCCAGAAGCCCGGTCGGAAATGGGGCATTTCGACGCTGATCGCCGATGCGGAAATTCTCGAAGATCCGACAACACGTCGCGTATGGGTCGAATTCTCTTTCGCGCCCAAAATCAAAAAGAAGCTGCTGGATCCCGTCCAGTATGCGCGACTAAGCCTGCAGTTCCAAAGCCAACTGCGCAGCAGCGCTGGCCTTGCACTCTACGAAATCTGTGTTCGCTACTTGACCAATCCCAGTCATCTGACGATGCGCGAAACGTGGGAGTGGTGGCGGCCGATCCTTTCCGGTACGCCCGACACCGAAGCCGGCGACGAAGCCAAGCGCGAATACAAATACTTCAAGCGCGATTATCTGCGCCCCGCGATTGCCGAGGTGAATGCGGTAACCAACATCTTCGTCGAGTTGGTCGAACATCGTGAAGGGCGGCGGGTCGCTGAAATTCAGTTCCGCGTCACCGAGCGCAAGCAGCCGATGCTGGCGCTCGACGAACATCCGAACGTGTTCGACAGTACGCTCGTTGATCGGATGGTAAAGATTGGCATTCCATTGAAAGACGCGCAGACACTTTACGCAGACAGCGAGGAAAACCGCATCCGCGCGGCGCTCCAGATGACGGAGCAGCGCATGCGCAGCACAACCCTACCGCCGGTTCGCAGCGCAGCGGCTCTTTTTAAGGACGCGCTCAAGAAGGGCTATGCGCCGCCTGTAGAGGCACTGCCCCCCGCAACGAGCGGTACGGCGGTGCGCACGCCAGCGACCGCTTTTGCCGCCGACGATCTCAAGGCCCGCTTGCTGAGCGAGTTTTCGGCCTACCGCCGCAAGGAAGCGCGCGTGCTGTACGACGAGCAAGGTGAGGAAGAACGGGAGATCGCGCGCCAGTCTTTCGAGGAGGATGTGCTTCCGGGGCTGGGCACGCATATGCGCGACGATTGGCGCAAGCGCGGACTGGATTCCAAGCTCGCGGAGACATCCTTCTTCGACTGGTTGGCTCGAAAGACATGGGGCGAGCCTACGGATGGCGACTTGTTGGCATTTACGCTGAGTCAGTCGCGCTGACCGCTTCGCATGCACAGTGATGCCGCAGGCGCCGCTGCAATACTTTCAGAATGAATCGTGAGACAAGAACGGCCGCCGAAGAATCAGTTCCGCGGCCATTCACTGCGTTACTTTTCGGCGTCGGAAGGCTGAAGCATGAGCTCGATCTGATGCAGCAACGCATCGCGCTTGTCCCGCGACAAGCCCCGCAAACGCAGTTCAAGACGATCTTCACCGTATGACTTCAGATCGCCGACTGCGACGCCATCCAGCTTGATCTCGAGACGCTGCGCATAGCGCTGACGGCTCGGTGTCTTCGGTGTTTCTTGAGCGCTCGCACGACCTTTGACGATATCGGCGACCTGGCGGGTGCTCAGATCGTCCGACGTGATCTTGTTGATGAGCCGCAACGTCGCGTCGCTGCCGCGCGCCGCATGATAGCGGGCGATCTGATAAGCCATGTTCGAGCCGAACCGGTCCGGCCGCGCGACCATCTCGTGCATGACGTTCTCGGGAAGCTTCGCGATGGATAGCGCCACGGCGATTGTCGATTCATCCAGACCGAGATGGTCGGCCAGTTCGCGCTGACTCTGGAAGTGCTGCTCGTCGAGGAAGCGCCGCCAGACTACGGCGTTGTCGAACACGGTTTGTGAGTCGCGTTGAACGTTGAGGTCGTAACCCAGCTTGTAGCTCTGAATGCCAATCGGCAGGTCGACGACCACCGCCTTGACCGTTTCCTTGTTCGCCTCTTTGAGCGCCCGTACGCGGCGACCGCCATCGCTGACGAAAAACGTTCCCGGGCTTTCGTAGTCAGGGATGACGTGAATCGCCTGCTGTTGCCCCTGCTTCGCGAGATTGACGGCCAATTCCGCAATCGAGGTCTTGAGATAGAAATGGCGCGGATTGAACGGACTGGGTTTGATTGACTTGAGCGGCAGTTCGATCACTTGGCCCGTCGTATAACGGTTAGCGCGCCGCCACGCGCGATATTCATCGGACTCCGGTCCGGTATTCACGTCGGCGGGATCATCGGCGACGAAAGCGCTCGATCGGCCATTCGCGGCAGCCTGCCCCACGTGCTGAATGTCGACGATGCCATCGATTGCATTGAGACGATCGAGCGCCGTGCGCTTCTCACTGCTTGTCGAATCGGGGCGAGCCTTGAAGCCCTTTGCAAACTGAGACGGTTTCATTCAGGGTCCTTTATGCGCATAAAGTCAGGACAGCATGGCGAGGATCTCGTCCGCCACGGCGCGGATCTCCGCTGCCGCGAGACGCGACCCGCGATCGCTCATTTGAAGGACGGTCACACCGAGTGCCATCGCCTGCTTGTAGCACTCGCGCGTGGGGATTTGGGTTTTAAGCAAAGGAAAGCCGAGCTCTTCGAGCGCGACTTTGAGTTCGCGTGTGAGCATGCGCTTCTCTTCCGTCTTGTTGAGCAGGAAGACAGCGCGCAGATCTTCGTTCATCACCTGTGCTTGTTGGACGAGCTTAACCAGACCGACGCTTGACCAATAATCCGCAGGCGACGACGAAGTCGGAATCACGGCGACGCTCGCCGCGAGCAGCACGACGCCGGACACTTTCTCGGTGATCGACGGTGGGCAATCCACGACGATGATGTCGTAGTCGTTGACGAACTTCTTGATCTCGCGGTGGATCTGTCCTCCCGCTTCGGAGAGATTGACGACCGGAAACGGAATTCCGCTTGCGCCGTCCGATGCGGCGCTCGACCAATGTACCAAGGTGTTCTGACCATCCGCGTCGACCACCAGCACACGCTTCTTTTTTTCGTGAAAGGCCGCACCGAGATGCATCGCAATCGTGCTCTTGCCGACGCCACCCTTCTGCTGCGTGATCGCTATGATTTCCGCCGCCACATTTCGCTCCGGATTTTGAAGTTCGTTGAATTTTACATTGGCGTAGTTTTTTTTCCAGTGATAAACAGCAACAAAGCGGGTCGGTTAGCCATTCGGCCGAGGTTTATGCGCATAAAGTACGGCGCGCGGGACCGGTCCGACGCGGCCAAGTCGGTGAGACGGTCATCGGACTTTATGCGCATAAAGTCCGCCCCGGCGACGTTCGATCTCAGTCATCCTCCCCAAAACAAAATCGCCTATCCTAAGCGCTGTCACAACTGCCGCTCGTGCCGGAGCCGCCATGACCGTTCGCAATCTGGATATTCTTTTCGCGCCGAAGTCGATCGCTATCGTGGGGGCCTCGTCGCGTGCAGGGAGCGTCGGCGAGATGGTATGGGCGCGTATCCAATGCGCCGGATTCAAAGGTTCACTGTGGCCGGTCAACCCGAAGCACAAGTCGCTCGATGGCGAAACCGTGTATGCGGACGTCGATGCGTTGCCCGAAGCGCCGAACGTCGCCGTGCTGTGCACTCGACCGCACACATGGCCGGGGCTCGTCGAGCGCCTGGGCCGACGAGGAACGAAGGCCGTCGTAATCGTCGGCGAAGCAAAGCAACGTGGCGGTTCGTCGTCATTGCAAGACAAGCATCAATCGTCCGCCGCCGAGGCGGATGAATGGACCGGTCGAACCCTTGCAGCCGCGCGGCCTTTCCTCGTGCGGATCATCGGGCCTGGAAGTCTCGGTGTAGTCACGCCTGCGATCGGCGCGTGTCTCGGCGCGCCCGCATGCAGTGTGAAATCCGGTGGCGTTGCGTGGGTTTCCGGATCGAACGCGTTGACAAACGGCGTGCTGGGCTGGGCGCGCGCACGTGGGCTCGGCTTCTCGCGCATCGTCGCGCTTGGCGATGAAGCCGATGTCGATTCCGGCGACATCCTCGATTACCTCGCGAGCGATGCATCGACGCGTGCAATCCTGCTCGCGATAGAAACTGTCCGGTCGGCGCGCAAATTCATGTCCGCCGCGCGCGCCGCCGCGCGAAATAAGCCCGTGCTCGTGCTTCGCAACGGCCGTGACGATCCGTTCGATCGTCTTTACGGGGCGGCCTTCCGTCGCGCGGGACTCGTCCGCGTCGATTCACTCGACGATCTGCTCGACGAAATCGAAACGCTCGGCATTGGACGCGTGGCGGCGAGCGATGTCGCGACCGTCATCACGAGCGACCGCGGCGTCGCTACCCTCGCGCAGGACGCGTTCGGCGCCGCGGGCGATGACCTCGCTCATTGGCCGGCCGCCGCCCGCGATGCCGTGGCCGCCGCACTGCCTCGCGCCCGTGCGGGCAACCCGCTTCTCCTGGGCGACGATGCCACGCCCGCCGATTTCGGCGCCGCGCTCGAGGCGCTCGCGTCGCATCGCGAAACCGGCACCGTGTTCGTCGTGCATGCGCCGACGCATAGCGCGCCCGTCGCGGACGTCGCGCGCACATTGATCGCCGAGCGGCGTCACGCCTATCGCGGATTGCTGGCCTGCTTTTTCGGCTGCGTCGATTCGGCCACGCGCGACGAACTGCACGCGAACGGCATTCCGGTCCACACGACGCCGCATCGGCTCGCTCGCGGCTTCGCGCGCCTTGTCAATTTCCGGCAAGGCCGCGAGTTGTTGATGCAAACGCCCGACGGCCTCCCCGCCGATATCCCAGAAGATATCGATGCCGCGCAATGCGAAATCCGCAGCGCGCTCGAAAACGGCATCACCGAACTGAATGGCGAGCGGGCGGCGCGCGTGTTCGCTCGCTTCGGCATTACGGTGAAGCCAGGGCCGCCCGACTCGCTCACGAGCGATGCCGTCGAAATTCAGGCGCGGCTTCTCAACCATCGCGTGTTCGGTCCCGTGTTCGAGTTCAAGGCCGAAGGCGCACTTGGACTTGCCGACGCGCTTCACGAGTTCGCGTTGCCGCCGCTCAACCCCGTGCTCGCACGCGATCTCGTCATGCGCTCGCCGCGCTCGCGCGAACTCCCTGCCGAAACGCTGCTCAATGCGCTGACCGCGTTGTCGCAACTCGTTTGTTATATCGAGGAAGTCGTCGCGCTGCGGCTCACCTTGCGCGTGACGCGCGATTCGGTCGCGGTTCACGAACCGCAACTCACGCTTGGCGCGCATCGCAAGCCGCTTGCAATCGTGCCGTATCCGCGCTGCCTCGAAGAGACGCTCGACTGGCGCGGCATGCGCGTCACCGTGCGGCCGATTCGCCCCGAAGACGAAGAAGCGCACGCGGCCTTCGTCGCCGCCAATACCGCCGAAGATTTGCGTCTGCGTTTCTTCGGCGCTGTCCGCAGCTTCGATCACTCGCAACTCGCGCGCATGACGCAGATTGACTATGACCGCGAGATGGCGTTGATCGTCACGCGGGCGAACGGCGAAGGGACAGGCGAGACGCTCGGCGTCGCGCGCGCGATCGCCGATCCCGACAACGAGACCGCCGAGTTCGCCGTCGCCGCACGCTCGGATATGAAGGGGAAGGGATTGGGATCGCTGCTGCTGTCGCGCATCATCGACTACGTGAAACAGCGCGGCACGCGCTGGCTGGTCGGCGAAGCCTTGCGCGAGAACGCCGGCATGATCGCACTCGCGCGCAATAGCGGCTTCGAGCTGACGAAGACCGACGATCCGACCGTCGTCGGCTTCAGGATGCGGCTGTGCGATACGCCAGCACAGCCGCGCGCCGATTAGGCCGCCAGTTTCGCGAGCGCTTCGTCGATCTGGGCCCGCGACAGCGAAAGCTCGTCGAGCAATGCTTCGGCGTACGTACTTCCCGTTTCCTTTTCGAGTCGCGCGATTGTCAATGCGCAACGCGACGTGTCCTTCAATGTCGCGATGAACGGCTTGACCGATTGGCCCGATGTGAACGCGTCGAAAAGCGGCACGCGGATGTCCTCGGGCAGCGCGCGTGACGTCCACTGATATGGCTTGCCGTTGTGCGTCAGCTGGGGTGGCAGCGTGCGCTCCTTCTTTGCGGCGGGAATCAGGCCGAAGGTGCGCGCCGCATCGCCGATCTGCTCGGCCGGGAAAAGCTCGTCGGGCGTGATGTCGAACTGCGCGATATACGTTTCTATCGCCTGCATCGCGGCCGCGCGATCGTCGCGCGTTTTCTGCGCACGGGCGACGATTTCGCGGAGCTCATCGGCTTCGTCGGACGTGATCGTGAAGTTCGCCTGCTTTTGCTGAAGCTCGGTGAATCGGAGGAATTCGGTGTCGGAGAGGAGTTTCGCCATCGGGAATGCGTTGAATTGAACACGGCCGCACGCGATCGCGGCGCGCCGGCTTTTTGAGAGGGCCGCCATTCTAACGCGTCGAGCGCGCCAGTCAGTCGTGCATCATCGAAAGCGATGCCGCGGCGTCTTTCAACAATGCCGTGACGTCTTCGATCGACGGCGCCACGTATTCGTCGATACGTCGCATATACGGGCAGGTGAGGGCGGCGATCGCCTGGCCGGATGGCCCGAGCAGCGGAAACGTCACGTCCGTCACGCCGAAGGTCTGCTGACTGTCCTTCTTCGAGTAGCCGAGTTCGCAAATCCGCCGGTAATCGGCGTCGAGCACCGCGCGATCCAGCGCGAGCTCGCCTTTGACCTTGGTGTGCTCCGCAAGCATGTGCTCGCGCTGCTCCTCGGTCTGAAAAGCGAGCATCACGCGGCCCGAGCCGGTGTCGATCAAACCGACGCGCGAGCCGAGCCGCACCGAAATGCCCCAGGTGCCGGGTCCATCCACTTGCGCGATGACGAGCAGATTGCCGCGATCGTAGACGGCGAGATGCACCGACTGCTCGGCCGAGTCGGCGAATCGCTGCATCACCGGCAACGCTTCGGCGATCAGGCGGTTCATCGGCGGATGCCGATGCGCGAGCGCATAGAGCTTGAGGCTCAGCGAATAGCGATCGCCTTCGGGCGAGCGCACGACGTACTGCCGCGCGACGAGCCGCTCCAGCATCCGATACATCTCGCTCGCGTTGCGCCCGAGCATTTTCGTGATTTCCGCACGCGTCAGTCCCGACTTCTGCTCCGAAAGCAATTCGAGGATATCGAGCCCCTTGTCGAGAGCGGGCGCGCGATAGCGGTCGGCGTCGTTGTCTTCCACGTCCATGGGCAGTCTGGGTCGGTTCATGAATTCGCGCCGAGTTTAAGCCTTCTGTCAGTCGGCGAATACCGGCTAGGGAAATTACCGACCGGTTTCGCCGCGCATCGTCCTTGACTTCAATTTGTGCGTATATGAATAATACGTTCACTGATGAATAGATGCACCGGCAGTTTCCGAAGCCCCACGTAGCAGTCACGAAGAACCGCACAAATCAGGAGACAGACGCATGAGAATCACGAAGACACTCGCCGTCGCCATTGCGGCGGCGGGCACCATCGGCCTCGCGCACGCCACCGAGAGCGGCAAGGTCGGCCTCGGCCTGCCGCTGCTGACATCGCCGTTCTGGCAGTCGTACAACAACTACCTGCCGAAATATGCGAAAGAAATGGGCCTAGACATCCTCGCGCCCGTCAATTCGAACGGCGACCCCGCGCAGCAGATCACCGACATGAACAGCCTGCTGAATCTCGGCGCGAAGGGCATTGTCGTCGGACCGCTGGATTCGGCGGCGATCAGCCGGGCGCTCGATGCGTCGTCTGCGAAGAGCGTGCCGGTCGTCGCGGTGGACGTTGCGCCGACCCAGGGCAAGGTCGCGATGGTCGTGCGCGCCGACAACCGCGCGTACGGCACGAAGTCGTGCGAGTACATCGGCGAGCACGTGAAGTCGGGCAAGGTCGTGCAGATCATGGGTGATCTGGCATCGGTGAACGGCCGCGACCGGTCCGAGGCATTTCGCGAGTGCCTCAAGAAATATCCGTCGCTGAGTCTTCTGGAGATTCCGGCAGCATGGAAAGGCGACGCCGCCGCGACCGCGCTCGACAGCCTGCTGACTGCGAATCCCGACGTGAAGGCGATCTACATGCAGGCAGGCGGCGTCTATCTGTCGCCGACGCTCCAGACGCTGCGCCGCAAGCAACTGCTCGTCAAGGCGGGCGATCCGAAACACATTGTGATCGTGAGCAACGACGGCATCCCGCAGGAATACGATGCGATCCGCCGCGGCGAAATCGACGCGACCATCTCGCAGCCCGCCGATCTGTACGCGAAGTACGGCCTCTTCTATATCAAGGCGGCACTCGCCGGACAGACCTTCAAGCCCGGCCCGACGGATCACGGCAGCACGATCGTCCAGCGCGCGCCCGGCATTCTGGAAGATCAGTTGCCCGCGCCGCTCGTGACGAAAGCCAACGTCGACGACAAGTCCCTCTGGGGCAACAGCATCAAATGAGCGCGCCCGTGGTGGAAGCGCTTGGGCTGACCAAGCGTTACGGTTCGACGGCGGCGCTGTCGGACGTCACCATGCGCGTTTTGCCCGGCGAGTCGCATGCGCTCGTCGGGCGCAACGGCGCGGGCAAGTCGACGCTCGTCTCGATGATCACAGGCCTGCGCCGTCCCGACGCCGGCGAGATCCGCTTCGGCGGCGAGCCTGCGCCGCCCCTTGCGGACCGCGACGGATGGCGCGAGCGCGTCGCGTGCGTCTACCAGCATTCGACGATCATTCGCGACTTGTCGGTCGCCGAGAACCTGTTCATCAATCGCCAGCATCGGCGCGGCGGTGTGATCGACTGGCGCACGATGCGTCGCGACGCGCGCGCATTGCTCGATCACTGGAAGATCGACGTGCGCGAAGACGCGCGCGCAGGCGACCTGACCGTCGAGGCGCGGCAACTGGTCGAGATCGCGCGGGCGCTGTCGTATGGCGCGCGCTTCATCATCCTCGACGAGCCGACTGCACAACTGGACGGCGACGAGATCAAGCGTCTCTTCAGGCGTATCGAAGAGTTGCAGACAGAAGGTGTCACTTTCCTGTTCATTTCCCATCACTTGCAGGAGGTGTACGAAATCTGTCAGGCGGTGACCGTATTGCGCGATGCGCGGCATATCGTCAGCGCACCGGTTTCGGCGCTGCCGCGCGACAAGCTGATCGAAGCGATGACGGGCGAACAAGGCGGTCTCGCCGTCGCCGATGCGGCGGCGCGCGCGCCTTTGCCCGCGGACGCATCGATCGCGCTTGCCGTGTCCCGCCTGTGCGGAGATGACTACGACGACGTCAGCTTCGACGTGCGACGCGGCGAAGTCATCGGACTGACGGGCGCGACGACGAGCGGTCGCACGAGCGTTGCGGAAGCCATCGCCGGATTGAAGGCGCAGCGCAGCGGCACGATTGCGGTCGACGGCCGCGCGCTCACGCCCGGCGACGTGCCCGATGCATTGGCGAACGGCGTCGGCTGCGTGCCGAAGGACCGGCATCGCGAGGGTCTCGTGCTCACCCAGTCCGTCGCGGAGAACGCGTCGATGACGATCGCGCGCACGCTCGGGCGCTTCGGCATCGCGTCGCCGGCGAAGAAGAACGCGTTCGGGCGCCGCATGATCGCGGCGCTCGGTATCAAGACGCAAGGGCCGGAGCATGTCGTGTCCGGCCTGTCCGGGGGCAATCAGCAAAAGGTGGTGATGGCGCGCGCGCTCGCGACCGATCCGGACGTGCTCGTGCTCATCGATCCGACCGCGGGCGTCGACGTGAAATCGAAGGAAGCGCTGCTCGGCGTCGTCGAACGCGTGCGCGAGGAAGGCAAGGCGGTGCTCGTCGTCTCCGGCGAACTCGACGACCTGCGCACCTGCGACCGCGTCCTCGTGATGTTCCGTGGCGCGATCGCGGCCGAATTTCCTGCCGGATGGCAGGACCATGAACTCATCGCATCCGTCGAAGGAGTGAGTCTCCATGAAGCATGACGTTTCCAGTCCCGCGATGGCCGGCGTGCCGATGCAACGCCAGCGCCCGCGCATCGAGCTCGCGCGGTTCCGCGATCTCGCGCTGCTGCCCGCGCTCGCGTTGCTGCTCGCGATCGGCGCGTTCGTCAGCCCGAGCTTTCTGACGCAGGCGAATCTGATCAGCATCCTCGGCGCGTCGGCAGCGCTCGCGCTCGTCGTGCTCGCCGAATCGCTGATCGTGCTGACGGGCAAGTTCGATTTATCGCTCGAGTCGACGGTCGGCATCGCGCCCGCCGTCGGCGCGATGCTCGTGATGCCCGCGGCGTCGGCGGGCTTCGGTCTCGAGTGGCCGGTTGCGGCGGGTCTCGCGGCGATCGTGGTCGTGGGCGCGCTGATCGGCTTCGTCAACGGCTTTCTGGTCGTGCGGCTGCGCCTGAACGCGTTCATCGTCACCCTTGCGATGCTGATCGTGCTGCGCGGGATGCTCGTCGGCGCGACGAAGGGCGGCACGCTCTTCGACATGCCGCCGTCGTTCTTCACGCTCGCAACGACGCTCGTGCTCGGCCTGCCGATTTCCGTGTGGCTCGCGGCGGCGGCGTTCGCGGCGGCCGCGTTCATGCTGCGCTATCACCGGCTCGGGCGCGCGCTGTATGCCATCGGCGGCAATCCGGAAGCGGCGCGTGCGGCGGGCATTCGTGTCGAGCGCATCACGTGGGGCGTGTTCATTCTGGGCAGTGTGCTCGCATCGATCGGCGGTCTGGTCGTCACGGGCTATGTCGGCGCGATCAATGCGAATCAGGGCAACGGCATGATCTTCACGGTATTCGCCGCGGCGGTGATCGGCGGCATCTCGCTCGATGGCGGCAAGGGCACGATGCTCGGCGCGCTGTCAGGCGTTTTGCTGTTGGGCGTCGTGCAAAACCTCCTGACACTTGCGCAAGTTCCTTCGTTCTGGATTCAGGCGATCTACGGCGCGATCATTCTCGGCTCGCTGATGGTGGCGCGAATCGCGGGTGGCGACACGCAAACTTGAGATATCGAACGATGCAAAAGACAACCGACCCGCGCCTCATCCTGCTGAGCCCGGAAGACAACTGCCTGATCGCCGCCGCGCGCTTGCCCGCAGGCGAAACGTTGATGATCGAAGGCGAGTCCGTCACGCTCGCGACGACCATCGAGCTTGCGCACAAGGTCGCGCGGCGGGCGCTGTCGAAGGACGAGAAGGTACTGCGCTACGGCGCGATCATCGGTCATGTGAATGCGGATGTCGCATGCGGCGAGCATCTGCATACGCACAATCTGGAAAGCGACTACATCCCGACGTACACGCACGATGCCGGGCACGCCTACGTACAGCACTAAAGAACACTCATGAACAGTCCAGCACTGCAAGGCTATCTGCGCGCGGATGGCAGGAAGGGCATCCGCAATGTCGTCGCGGTGGCGTATCTCGTCGAGTGCGCGCATCACGTCGCGCGTGAGATCGTCGCGCACTTCCGTCCATCGTTCGATGACTTCGATTCCTTCGACCCGCAGGCCGGGTCGCCCGTGCATCTGATCGGCTTTCCGGGCTGCTACCCGAACAGCTACGCCGAAAAGATGCTGGAGCGCATCTGCACGCACCCGAACGTCGGCGCAGTGCTGTTCGTGTCGCTCGGTTGCGAGAGCATGAACAAGCACTATCTCGCCGATGTCGTGCGCGCGAGCGGCCGCCCCGCCGCCGTGCTGACGATCCAGGAAAAAGGCGGCACGCGCAGCACGATCCAGAACGGGCTCGACTGGGTGCGCGAGGCGCGTGCGACGCTCGCGGCGCAACGGAAGGTGCCGATGGCGCTCGACGAACTGATCGTCGGCACGATATGCGGCGGTTCGGACGGCACGAGCGGCATCACGGCGAATCCTGCGGTGGGCCGCGCATTCGATGCGTTCATTGACGCGGGCGCGTCGTGCGTCTTCGAGGAAACGGGCGAGCTCGTCGGCTGCGAATTCCATATGAAGCGGCGGGCGGCGCGGCCCGAACTCGGCGACGCCATCGTGGATTGCGTGCAGAAGGCCGCGCGCTATTACACGACGATGGGTCACGGCTCGTTCTCCGTCGGCAACGCGGACGGCGGGCTGACGACGCAGGAAGAGAAATCGCTCGGCGCGTATTCGAAGAGCGGCGCGTCGCCGATCGTCGGCATCATCAAGCCGGGCGATGTGCCGCCGACGAGCGGGCTCTATCTGCTCGATGTCGTCCCCGATGGCGAACCGCGCTTCGGCTTTCCCAATATCAGCGACAACGCGGAGATCGGCGAGCTGATCGCGTGCGGTTGTCACGTCATCCTCTTCACGACCGGGCGCGGCTCGGTGGTCGGCTCGGCGATATCGCCGGTCATCAAGGTCTGCGCGAATCCGTCGACGTATCGCAACCTGTCCGGCGACATGGATGTCGATGCCGGCCGCATCCTCGAAGGCCGCGCGACGCTCGACGAAGTGGGGCGCGAAATCGTCGATGTCACTGTCGCGGTCGCGGCGGGTGCGGCGTCGAAGTCGGAAGCGCTCGGGCATCAGGAATTCATCCTGACTTACAAATCCTTCGAACCGGTCGGACCCGCGTGTTTGCCCGGCGGCGCGGGACGCGTTACTGTGGTGCCTCGCGCCGTGGAGAGCGTTTCAAACTGAACGTATCGACTGGGGGTCGCACATGACAGGAGACACGCAGGCCGTTTCGCGCCGGCGCAAAATCGGCCGCACGGCGCTGGAAGTCACGGCGCTGTCGCTCGGCACCGCGCCGCTCGGCGGGCTGTATCACGAACTGACGGAAGACGAGGCGCGCGCGACCGTCGATGCCGCCTGGGAAGCAGGCATCCGCTGCTTCGATACCGCGCCGCACTACGGTCACACGAAGGCGGAGCATCGTCTGGGCGATGCCTTGCGGCGTTATCCACGCGGCGACTTCGTCCTCTCGACCAAGGTCGGCCGGCGCTTCGTCCCGCGCACGACAGCCTACGACGGCAGCGAAGGCTGGGCCGCGCCGCTGCCCTTCGAAGCGATCTACGACTACACCTACGACGGCATCGTCCGCTCGTTCGAAGACAGCCAGATGCGGCTCGGCATGGTCGATATCGACATCGTGCTGATTCACGACATCGGCCGCGTTACGCATGGCGAGAAGAACGCGCATTACTGGAAGCAGCTTACCGATGAAGGCGGTTTTCGCGCGCTCGAAGAGTTGAAGCAGTCGCGCGGCGTGAAAGCCGTAGGCCTCGGCGTGAACGAAGGCGCGGCGGTAATGGAAGCGATGGCCGAATTCGATATCGACTGCGCATTGCTCGCGGGCCGCTACACGCTGCTTGAACAAAACACGCTCGACGATCTTCTGCCCGAGTGCGAAAAACGCGGCGTGAGCATCCTGCTCGGTGGCGCGTTCAATTCGGGCATTCTCGCGCGCGGTCTCGATGCCAACGCGCACGGCGATCTCAAGTTCAATTACGGCGATGCGCCCAAGGACATTGTCGAGCGTGTCGGCAAGCTGGAGCGCGTATGCCGTGCGCATGGCGTTGCGCTGGCGACCGCGGCCATCCAGTTTCCTTATGCGCATAAAGTCGTCGCCACGGTGCTGATGGGGGCGCGCACGCCGGATGAAGTGCGCGAAAACGCGGCATCGTTCGCGACGCCGGTTCCGTCCGCGCTATGGGACGCGTTGCGCGCCGAAGGTCTGCTGCACGCGAACGCGCCGGTGCCGCGATGAATGTCGACGCACATCAGCATTACTGGGATCCATCGCGCGGCGACTACGGATGGCTCACGCCGGACATGAAGCCGCTCTATCGCGTATTCGGTCCGGACGATCTCGCGCCGCTTCGCGAGTCGGTCGGCGTTCAACGAACGGTCGTCGTTCAGGCCGCGCCGACGCTCGACGAAACGCGCTATTTGCTCGAACTCGCGCGCAATGAAGAGTCGATCGCGGGCGTCGTCGGCTGGGTTCCGCTCGATTCGCCCGATGCAGCGAAGTTCATCGACGAATTCGCGCAAGAGCCGAAGTTCAAGGGCGTGCGCCCGATGCTGCAGGACTTGCCCGACGATACGTGGATCGCACACGCGCCGCGCGAGGACGCGATCGGCCGTCTCATCGACCTCGATCTGGCCTTCGATGCGTTGATCTTCGCGCGGCATGTGCCCTCGTTGATCGAATTCGTGGAGCGATATCCGACCTTGCGCATCGTGGTCGATCACGGCGCCAAACCGCCGATCCGCGATGGTCTCGCATCCGGCTGGCAACCCTGGGCCGACGGCATCGCGCAACTCGCCGCGTTGCGGCAAAGACTTCATTGCAAGCTCTCGGGCCTGGCGACCGAATCCGGCGAAAACTGGACCGACGAAACATTGAAGCCCTACGTCGCACATCTTCTCCGGCATTTCGGTCCCGAGCGCCTGATGTGGGGCAGCGACTGGCCCGTGCTCGACATGAATGGCAGTTACACTGCATGGCACAGCACGGCCCAAAACCTCACGTCACATCTCGAAAAAGCCGAGCAAGCCGCGATTTTCGGCGCGAACGCTCGCGCGTTCTACCGTCTCTGAAACGGCTGATATACCCGGCATGTCTCAAAAACACTTTCGACTGGAGTAGTGGATGGTACAAAGACTGGCAGGCAAGACGGCGCTGATCACGGCGGCGGGACAAGGCATCGGGCTCGCGACGGCCGAGCTTTTCGCGGCAGAGGGCGCGCGCGTGATCGCCACGGATATCCGCACGGGATCGCTCGAAGGAAAGCCTTTCGACGTGCGCACGCTCGACGTGCGCGACCCGCAGGCGATCAACGCGCTGGCCGATGAAATCGGCGCGATCGACGTGCTTTTCAACTGCGCGGGCTACGTGCACGCTGGATCGATTCTCGAAGCGAGCGAGGAAGACTGGGACTTCGCCTTCGACCTGAACGCCAGGGCGATGTATCGGACGATTCGCGCGTTCCTGCCGAAGATGCTGGAAAAGGGCGGCGGCTCGATCATCAACATGTCGTCGGCGGCGTCGAGCGTGAAGGGCGTGCCCAACCGCTTCGTGTATGGTGCGTCGAAGGCGGCCGTGATCGGGCTGACGAAGTCCGTCGCCGCCGATTTCGTCACGCGTGGCATCCGCTGCAATGCGATCTGTCCCGGCACGGTGGAATCGCCGTCGCTGAAGGACCGCATCGCGGAGCAGGCGAAGGCGCAGGGCGCGAGCGTCGATCAGGTCCATGCGGCGTTCGTCGCGCGCCAGCCGATGGGGCGCGTCGGCCGTGCCGAAGAAATCGCGGCACTTGCGCTTTATCTTGGATCGGACGAATCGTCGTTCACGACGGGCCAGATTCATGTCATCGATGGCGGCTGGTCGAACTGACCGGCCCCTCATTCTTTTTCCGAACCAGAAGGATCAAACCAGATGAAACTGCTTCGTTACGGCCCCAAGGGTCAGGAAAAACCGGGTTTGCTGGACGCCGAGGGCAAGATTCGCGACCTGTCGAAGGTCGTCGATGACATCGCCGGCGCGACGCTGACCGAAGCGGGCCTGGCGAAACTGCGCGCGGCCGATATCGCGTCGCTGCCCGCAGTCGACGGCAATCCGCGCATCGGGCCGTGTGTCGGGCGCATCGGCAAGTTCGTGTGCATCGGGCTCAACTATGCGGATCACGCCGCCGAATCGAATCTGCCCGTGCCGACCGAGCCGGTCATCTTCAACAAGTGGACGAGCGCGATCAGCGGTCCGAACGACGACGTGGAAATTCCGCGCAACTCGGTCAAGACCGACTGGGAAGTCGAGCTGGGCGTGGTGATCGGCAAGGAAGCGAAGTACGTCGACGAAGCGAACGCGCTCGATTACGTCGCGGGCTACTGCGTCATCAACGACGTCTCCGAGCGCGAATGGCAACTCGAGCACGGCACGCAGTGGGACAAGGGCAAGGGCTTCGACACATTCGGCCCGATCGGCCCGTGGCTCGTCACGAAGGACGAAGTCGCCGATCCGCAGAAGCTCGATCTGTGGCTCGAGGTCGACGGCAAGCGCTATCAGAACGGCAACACGAAGACAATGGTCTTCACGGTCGCGCAACTCGTCGCGTATCTGTCGAAGGTGATGAGCCTGCAGCCGGGCGATGTCATTTCGACGGGCACGCCGCCGGGCGTCGGCATGGGCGTGAAGCCGGAAGCGGTGTATCTGAAGGCCGGCCAGACGATGCGTCTGGGCATTCAGGGCCTCGGCGAGCAGACGCAGAAGACCGTCGCGGCGCAGTGACGCGCACGCGCAGCCAACAAAAAACCTCGCCGCGGCGAGGTTTTTTGCTTTGAAGGACGGAGATTGAGATTGAAGGTTCAGGCGTGATAAACCGGCTCGGCGGAGACGCTTTCGCCGATGCGCGTGATCGTGCCCTGCGCGACCGCGACGAGCCGCTCGGCGCCGCCATCGGTGACGAACACGTCGCACTGGCAGGTGGCCTGCGTCATCCCGGCATGGACGACGCGGGCACGCGCCATCAGCGTGCCGGAGACGGCCGGCCGCAGATAGTTGATCTTGTATTCGCCGGTGACGACCTTCGGCCCGAGCCGCAGCGCGCCCGCGAAGGTCAGTGCGTTGTCGACGAGATAACTGACCACCCCTCCGTGCACGAAGCCGTGTTGTTGCCTGAGCTCGTCCCTGATCGTCAGGCACAGCGTGAGACTCGCTGAATCGACCTGCATCAGCTTGGTTCCGAGCAAGGCGCTGAACGGTTGCGCATTCAGCGCACCGCGCGCGATATCGACTATTTCGGCCATTCGGACACTCCTTGGGTGGGTTCGGTGCCGTCCTGCAAAGACAATAGGAAGCGTTCGCGCGCACTGCAAGGAAGTCAGGCAAAAATTGTGCAATGGTGCGTTTCGGCTCGCAGACGCGTCCCGCCGATGCAGTCGCGAAAGCGGCGCGAAGCCTGCATTCGCGTAGATCAGCCTTTTGGCAAACGATTCAAGCTTTCCGGCGCGAATGCCGTAAACCCGCACTGTCCCCGCGTCGGCGGGCCTAATTTCGGAAAGTGTGGGTGCAAGTGATGTTCGGAAAGATCAAGGTTTCATCGGGTTTGCTCGCAGTTCTGGTGGTGTTCTGTCTTTTTCAACTGGTGACCGAAGGGCTCGGTTTCTGGTCCCTCTCGCGCACGCATGACGACGTCGGCAGCCTGTCCGATATCGCTCTCAAGCAGGTGAACGCGGTCAACAAGACCACCCAGCATCTGATGGACGCGCGCATCAACCTTTCGCGCGCGGGAACGCGCATGGTGCGCGGCGGCACCGAGCCGACCGAGATCGTTCAGCACGCGCGCGAGCAGATCGCGGCGGCGGACAAGTCGTTCGCGGCGTTCCTGAACGCGCCGAAGACCGGCGAGGAGAACGCGGCGCGCACGACCGCGTTGCAGGCGAAATACGCCGAGTATTCGAAGGCTTTGAGCGAGCTCGTGCAGTATCTCGACGCCGGCAATCTCCAGGCGTTCCTCGATCAGCCGACGCAAGGTTTCCAGGACCGCTATCTCGCGGAACAGCAGAACTTCGTCAATTTCGGCGATGAAGCGGGCCGCGGCTATCTCGCGTCGATCGACACGCGTTACGCGTGGTTCCGCGCGGTGGGCATCGTGATTCTCGCGGCGCTCGTCGCCGGGATCGCACTCGTGCACGTCGCGCTGCGCCGTGGCGTGATTCAGCCGCTGGAGGAAGCCGGCAGGCATTTCGAGCGCATCGCGAACGGGCGTCTGGATGAGCGCATCGAAGATCGCGGCACGAACGAGATCGGCCGTCTGTTCGCGGGACTCGCGACCATGCAGGCAAGCGTCGCGAGCACCGTGAAGACCGTGCGCGCGACATCCGATTCGATCAATCTCGGCGCCGATGAAATCGCGAGCGGCAACGCGGATCTGTCCGCGCGCACGGAGAATCAGGCGGCCTCGCTCGAAGAAACCGCATCGAGCATGGAAGAACTGACCGCGACGGTGCGTCAGAATGCCGAGCACGCGCGCGAGGCGAACACCCTCGCGGGCGAAGCGCTCGACGCGACCTCGCGCGGTTCGAGCGTCGTGGACGATGTCGTCGAGAAGATGCGCGGCATCGCGTCGAGTTCGGACAAGATCGCGGAGATCATTTCGGTCATCGACGGCATTGCGTTCCAGACCAACATTCTCGCGCTGAATGCGGCTGTCGAGGCCGCGCGCGCTGGCGAGCAGGGGCGCGGCTTCGCGGTCGTGGCGGGCGAAGTGCGCGGGCTCGCGCAGCGCTCGGCGCAATCGGCGAAGGAGATCAAGGAACTGATCGGCGAGTCGGTCGCGCAGGTGAGCGACGGCTCCGTGCTCGTCGAGCGCGCGGGCCAGGCGATGCACGAAGTATCGGCGTCGATTTCTCGCGTCACGCAGATGATGGCGGAGATCAGCGCCTCTTCGCTCGAGCAGAGCGTGGGCATCGAGCAGGTCAATCAGGCCGTCACGCAGATGGACGAAATGACCCAGCAGAACGCGGCGCTCGTCGAACAGGCCGCGGCTGCCGCGTCGTCGCTGCACGAGCAGACGCGGCAGTTGAAGGCGGCTGTGTCGGTGTTCCAGCTCGCCTGAGTCAGGGCCGGGTCAGACCGGCAGCGCCGCGTACGACGTCGCGAGGTGATACGGCGTCGTCGACGGCATTTCGGCGCGGCTGATCTCGCCTTGCGCCGAGCGGCATTCGACCCAGCCGGTTTCATGCAGAAAGCGCGCGCGAAAGCGCTCGATTTGCGCACCGACGGCTTCGCCGCGCGTGGCCAGCGCGCGCAGATACTCCGTCTGCGCCCAGATGCGCTGCGTGCCGTCGATCACATGGCCCGCTTCGTCGATGGCGGCATACACGCCGCCCGTTTCCTTGTCCACGCCGCGCTGCTGCGCGAAATCGAACGCGCGAACGAGCCCTTCGTTGAGCCCTGCCGCCTCGAACGCGGGATGCCCGCTTCCCAGCGCGAGGAAGTACCACTCGAACTGATGTCCCGGCTCCAGCCGGTTGCCCGCCGTGCCCATCGGCAATTCGGCAATCGAGCCGCTCGGCGCGTGCACGAAGGCGTCCGCGACGGAGCGCGCGAGCAGCCCGAGACGCCGGTCGTAGGCGGCATCGCCGGTTGCATCGCGTGCGGCGAGCCACGCTTCGGCGAGATGCATCAGCGGGTTTTGCAACGGCGTTTCGATCGTGGCGCCGAAATCCTCGGCCAGCACCGCGTTCAGGAGATCGCCGTGGCTCGAAAAGCGCGCCTCGATGAGCCGCGACGTTTCATCGAGCAGCGCCAAAGCGTCGGCCGAGCCGCTTTTCTTCGCGTAATGCGCGCACGCGAAAACGACGAACGCATGCGTGTACAAATCCTTTTGGCGCTCGAGCGGCGCGCCGCTTGCATCCACGCTGTAGAACCATCCGCCGTTGCGCTTGTCATGAAAATAGTGCCGTAGCGATTCGAAGAGCGTCGCGGCGTGCGCGAGATCGCCCGCTGCCGAGAACACGAATAGCTGGCGTGCGCAGGCCATCGCCCGATAGCGCTTCGGCGGCAGCGGCGCATGGTCGCCCGGCGCGACGGCTTCATACGCCAGGCCGAGCGCCGCGTTGAATCCGGGCCCGCGCCACACCGGCAGCACGATGTTCGTGTAATGCGCGCGCAACTGGGCGGCGGATTCCGGGCTCGTCGATTGCATGCGCGACGAAGCGTTTGATTGCTGATCCTGCATAAGAACACTCTTATTGTTTCGAGGGGCGCGCAGCCGTGCGAGGCACACGCAACTCAAAAGAATAGCAAAAGCTGCATGGAGCGCCGCGTCTTTGGACCCATTACCGCGAGGAGGACGAAACGTGTTGGGAAATATGGAACTGGTGTCGCGGCTCGTGATGGCCGCGGCGCTCGGCAGCGTGATCGGCTTCGAGCGTGAGCGGCTCTCATGGGCGGCCGGCCTGCGGACGCACATGCTCGTGTGCGTGGGTTCGGCGCTCATCATGATCGTGTCCGCCTACGGCTTCGCGGATGCATTGAAGTACGACCACGTCGTGCTCGATCCGTCGCGGGTCGCGGCGCAGGTCGTCTCGGGCATCGGCTTTCTCGGCGCGGGCTCGATTCTGCTGCGCGGGGAAATCGTGCGCGGGCTGACGACGGCCGCGAGCCTCTGGTCGGTCGCGGCGATCGGGCTTGCGGTCGGCGGCGGGCTCTACACGGCGTCGATCGCGGCGACGGCGATCATCCTGATCATTCTGGCGGGGATCAAGCCGCTCGAGCGCCGCTTCATCAGCGTGAAACAGCGCCGGCAACTGACGATGCTCGTCGATCGCGGCTCGCTCTCGTTTCACGGTCTGCACGAGGCGCTCGGGCCCGGCAGCGTGCGCGTGAAACAGTTCGTCGTGCAGCAGAGCGACGATTCGCCGGATCTGGACGAGGTGCGGGTGGAGCTGTCGCGCGCATCGGCGATGGAATATCGGGCGATTTGCGAGCGTTTGCGGCACCTCGACGGCGTGCGCGAGTTTCGCGAGGACGATACGACCTGAAATCGCCGCGAGGATGCTGGTTTGCGCACGCGGCCATGCGACAATGCGGCCTCTCGGAAATTATCGCCGAAACGCCGGTGTGCCTTGCGCGCCGGCCATAGATGCCGCCGCCTTTCGAACCTATGCCAGATTCCGCAGTAAAGAGAGATTCCGACGCGCTCCGGGGCGATCCAGCCGCCTCATCCCGCCGCCGGCGCGGCGCGCCAGCGCATGAATTGCAGGTCACGCAAGCCATAACCGACACCGAAAGGAAACTTGCCCGCGCCGCGCGCTCGGCGCAGCGTCTCGCACAGTTGAGCGATGGTGCGCGCGGCGGCGAAACGCTCGACCTGTTCGCCGAAGACGCCGAACGTGCGCATCTCCAGGCAATGAACACCGATATCCGCCAGGGCACTTTCGAGGGTTTCGAACTGCCGGACGTATTTCTGGCGGCGGTGCAATGCAACGGCGGGACGGCGTCGCCGGGCGGCGTTGCGCCTGATTCCGCTGCCGCAAAACGCGCGGCGCGGGAGAGCGTGGCGGCGGTGGCGGCGGTGGCGGCGGTGGCGCCGGTGCGCAGCCTGTTTCAGGAAGATTTGCCCCACGTCGAGGCGCCGGAACCGGACGCGAGCAAGACGGCCGCAAAGACCGGCGCGATCGCCGCTGCCGCGACGCGATCGGCGGGCATTAGCACTTGTGTCGCGCCGGAGGGCGTACCGCCGTCGCCGGCCGCGCTCGCTTCGGCGCTGATCGCGAGCGATCGCAGTGAGCGCGGGGAACGCAACGCCGCCGAGCCGCTCGCGAAGTCGAACGTCCGCCATGCCGCGCCCGAGCTCGACCGCGCCCGCGCGACGGCGTTCGCGGACACCGTCGACGCGCTCTACGCGGTGCTCGCCGAGCAGCGCACGTCGGCCATAGCCCACGCGCGCCGCATGAAGACGATGCTGACGATCATCGTCTGCGTGATGCTCGTCACGGTGGCGACCGGCATCGCACAGACGTCGCTGCTGCTGCGCATGAGCCGCGACGGCAAACTGCAGCAGGACCGCACCGAGCAGTTGATGCTCAACCAGCAGGCGACGCTCGCCTCGCTCTTCGATACCGATTCCGCGACCGTCAGCCTGCACGGCGCACCCGACAGCGCGCGCGATTCCGGCGACGCCTCGCCGCTGCAGCCGGTCCGCGCCGCGCAGCCTGATTCAGCGCCGAAAAAGCACGCGCATCGCGCGCACCATCGCGCGATTTCTTCGGCGCACTGATCCCCGCTGTCACTTTCCTGCGACACCGCCCCTTGCGGCGGCACGTCGCGTCCTCGCTCGCCGCGGCGCTCGAGGTTCGTCTTTTGGACTTCTCCGGCCCGTCCCTCTTTTCTGCGCAACTCAAAACGGTAAGGCTGTAGAAAAACTACAGGATTTCTTTCCGAGAAATGTTGCATTGCACTAGAAAAAGGTCAGGGCTAACCCTATAATTCTCTCTAAGGGAAAACCCTCTATCACCAAACCGGAGTCAGTCATGAGCTACCTCTTCGCCCTGCTGCAAAAATTCGCTTCGATGTTCGAGTCCGCACACCTGCCGATGGATAAAGACTATTCGTATCAAGCACGTTTCCGTGAGTCCGAGCGTCAGCGCAAGGCACGCGGCACGGCTTTCGGCATCCGTCTGTAATGCGTCGCTGAGGGCGGCGCGGGAAACACAATACAAGCAACACACGACGGCAAACGCCGTACGACCCGCCCGCCAGTCTTCATCAATTTGTAGTTTTTCTAGCGTAGTTCCCCCGCTTCGGCCTTTCTGCCGGACGCATCTTTCTTCCACGCCTCGCGCGTCACCCTCGTTTTCTTCCCTTTCGTCCTGCCGACACAGGCTTCGCGACCCGCCTGTATCGCAAAACGACATGGCGACTTGTATTTGCGCGACACGCCGAAAATCGCAAGATCGTTCTCTTCGTACCCCGCAAACCCTTGTCCAGCAAGGCTTCGCTCGTCACTTTGCACTTCCGCCCTTATTCCGGTGTCGTATTTCCACATGTGGTTGTCGCAAATAGTCGGCTGATGCGACTTTTTTCTGGCAACTATGTATGCACAGCGCGGACGCGCGTCCGCCCACGCCAGGAGATATTCGATGAATTCCCCCAAGGTAGTAGTCGAAGGACTGTGTAAGGTTTTCGGCAACAGTCCCAAACAGGCGCTGGACATGCTGGCCGGTGGCGCGACGAAGGAAGAAGTCTTCAAGCGCACCGGCCAGATCGTCGGCGTCCATAACGTCTCCTTCGATGTCAGGGAAGGCGAGATTTTCGTGCTCATGGGCCTGTCCGGCTCGGGCAAATCCACGCTGATCCGGCTCATCAACCGGCTGGTCGAACCGACGGCCGGCAAGGTGCTGATCGACGGCCGCGACGTGGCCTCGGTGCCGCGCTCGGAACTCACGGCCCTGCGCCGCAAGGACATGAGCATGGTGTTCCAGTCCTTCGCGCTCATGCCGCAGCGCACTGTTCTTTCCAACGCCGCATTCGGCCTCGAGGTCGCGGGCGTCGGCAAGAAGGAGCGCGAGGCACGCGCGATGACCGTGCTCGAGCAGGTCGGCCTCGCGCCCTTCGCGCAGAAGTTGCCTGCGCAACTATCGGGCGGGATGCAGCAGCGCGTCGGCCTCGCGCGCGCGCTTGCGGTGAATCCTTCGCTGATGATCATGGACGAAGCGTTCTCGGCACTCGATCCGCTCAAGCGCAAGGAAATGCAGAACGTGCTGCTCGATTTGCAACGCGAGCAGCGCCGCACGATTCTCTTCGTGTCGCACGATCTGGAAGAGGCGATGCGCATCGGCACGCGCATCGCGATCATGGAAGGCGGCCGCGTGGTGCAGATCGGCACGCCGCAGGAAATCATCACGAATCCGGCCGACGACTACGTGGAAGCGTTCTTCGAAGGCATCGACACGAGTCGCTATCTGACCGCGGGCGATCTGATGCAGACGGACGCCGTGCCGCTGATGAAGCACGCGCCGCAGATCGACGCCTCGAGCGTCGCGGCGACGCTCAACGGCAGCGCCGACTACGCGTTCGTGCTCGATGCGCAACGCCGCATCCGCGGCTTCGTCGGGCGCGATGCGAACGGCAATGCCGCGTCGCAGATCAATCCCATCGAATGCGTCCAGCGCAGCATGGCGCTCGATGACGTCGTCAATCGCGTCGTCGCCAGCCCCGCGCCGCTGCCGGTCGTCGAAGCCGACGGTTCGTATTGCGGTTCGATCAACAAGGCCAATGTCCTGAAGATTCTTACGCACCATCGAGGTTCCCATGTCTGAAATCATTCCGCTTGGCAGTTGGGTGGACCACGGCGTCCACTATCTCCTCGATCACGACGCGAAAACCTTCGACGCCATCGGCAAGGTCATCGAAACGTTTGCCGCGGCGATCGAACACGGCCTGCAGGCCGTTCCGATGTGGCTGTTGATGGCGATCTTCGTCGGCATCGGCTTGTGGCGTGTCGGCTGGCGATTCGCGGCGTTCGTGCTGGCGTCGCTGTTGCTGATCTACGCGACCAACTTCTGGGATCAGATGGTCATCACGCTGGGCCTCACGTTGTCGTCCACGTTCATCAGCCTGTTGCTCGGCATTCCGCTCGGCATCTGGACCTCGAAGAGCAAGTACGTCGAAATGGCCGTGCGCCCGGTCCTTGATCTGATGCAGACGATGCCCGCCTTCGTCTATCTGATTCCGGCCGCGATGCTGTTCGGCCTCGGGCGCGTGCCGGGCATTCTGGCCACCGTCATCTTCGCGATGCCGCCGGCTGTGCGTCTTACCGCGCTCGGCATCAAGCAGGTGAATCGCGAGATCGTGGAAGCGGGTCAGGCGTTCGGCTGCACGCCGTGGCAACTGCTCTACAAGGTGCAGATTCCGAACGCGCTGCCTTCGATCATGACCGGCGTGAACCAGACGATCATGATGGCGTTGTCGATGGTCATCATCGCGTCGATGGTCGGCGCGGGCGGTCTCGGCAACGACGTGCTCGCATCGATTCAGCGTCTGGATATCGGCCTCGGCTTCGAAAGCGGCCTGTCGGTGGTCTTGCTCGCGATCATTCTCGACCGCATCACCGAGAGCTTCGGCCGTTCGCCGGGCATGGCGCGCGCCCCGCTGCTCTCCGGTCTCAAGAGCGTGATGAAAGTGCGCCGCGAACCGGCGACGCAACAGAGCTGATAAAGGCAAAGGCACGAGCCATGAAGCGCGACGCGATCGTCCCGGCGGTTACCGATTCACCGTTGTCCAATCTCGCGCACTTCGGCTTTCTCACGCTGCCGAACTTTTCGATGATCGCGTTCACGAGCGCGGTCGAGGTGCTGCGCATGGCCAACTACGTCGGCCGTGAGCAGCACTACCGCTGGTCGATCATCACGCCGGAGGGCGAGCCGGCGCGCGCGAGCAACGGCATCACTGTGAAGCCGACGGTGACGCTCGACGAGGCGGGCATGCCCGACGTGCTGATCGTGTGCGCGGGCTGGCACGTCGCCGACTATGTCGATGACAAGGTGATCGAGCTGCTGCGGCGCGCGCATGAAGCGGGCATTCCGCTCGGCGGCATCTGCACCGGGCCGTACGCGCTGCTCGCGGCGAAGCTGCTCGACGGTTATCGCTGCACGCTGCACTGGGAAGACATGTCGCCGGTCAACAAGCGCTTCCCGCATGTGCGATTCGCCGACGAGCTCTTCGTGATCGATCGCGATCGCCTGACGTGCACGGGAGGCACCGCGCCGCTCGATCTGATGCTCAATCTCGTCGGCATGCGGCTCGGGCAGGCGCACGCGGCGCAGGTGTCGGAGCAGTTCATTGTCGAGCGCATACGCGGATCGACGGACTATCAGCACATTCCCGTCGATGCGCGCGTCGGTTTTTCGCGTGCCGAGCTTGTCGAAGTGGTGCGGCTGATGGAGGCGAACATCGAGGAGCCGCTGTCGCTCGAAGAGCTTGCGCGCCTCGTGCATCTGTCGCAACGGCATTTGCAGCGCATGTTCAAGATGTTCCTCAACGTATCGCCGACGCATTACTACCTGACGCTGCGTTTGCGCCGCGCACGCGAGCTGTTGCGCAACACGGATGCATCGATCGCGCGCGTGACGAGCATCTGCGGATTCCATTCGCCTTGTCACTTCAGCAAGGCGTATCGCGCGCAGTTCGGGCACGCGCCGAGCGTGGAGCGCCGCTTGTCGGCCTGACGTCTTTCTGGTCTGTTTTTCTTCGGCCCGCGCGGGCTTTGCGAAGTCGCGCGCGCGGGCCGCGTCGTGCCTTGAAAAAACTGGGAGAGAGATACATGAAACGCTTGTGGATCGCGTCGATGGTTGCGGCGATGCTGTCGGGTGCGTATGCGGCGAACGCCGCCGAGCCCGCCGCGTGCCGAAACGTGCACTTCGCCGATGTCGGCTGGACGGATATCGCCGCGACGACCGGACTTGCATCGACGGTTCTCCAGGGGCTGGGCTATAACCCGACAAAGACGATCGCCTCCGTGCCGATCACGTTCGCGGGCGTGAAGAGCAAGCAGATCGACGTGTTCCTCGGCTACTGGTCGCCGACGATGGACCCGATGATCGACTCGTTCAGGAAAGCGAATCAGGTGAAGGTTCTGCCGACGCCGAACCTGACGGGCGCGAAGTACACGCTCGCCGTGCCCGATTATGCGTATCAGGCCGGCATCAAGAACTTCAACGACATCGCGAAGAATTACGACAAGCTGGACGGCAAGATCTACGGCATCGAGCCGGGCAACGATGGCAATGCGCTCATCAAGAAGATGATCGACAACAATATGTACGGGCTCGGCAAGTTCAAGCTCGTGGAATCGAGCGAGGCGGGCATGCTCGTAGAAGTGAATCGCGCGATCCGCGAGAAGAAGCCGATCGTGTTCCTCGGCTGGGAGCCGCATCCGATGAACGTGCAGATGAAGATCGACTATCTCTCCGGCGGCGACGATGTGTTCGGTCCCAACTACGGCGAAGCGAAGGTGTTGACCGTCACGCCGACGGACTACGACGCGCGTTGCCCGAACGTCGCGAAGCTCGTATCGAACCTGCAGTTCACGACGGACATCGAGAACCACGTGATGCTGCCGATCATGAACAAGACCGATGCCAACAAGGCGGCGCGCGAGTGGCTCAAGGCGAACCCGGCGGTGCTCGACAAATGGCTTGCGGGCGTGAAGACGTTCGACGGGAAGGACGGGTTGCCGGCGGTTAAGGCTTACGTCGCCGGCAACTGAATGCAGTGATGCGAAGAGGGCCGAAGAGGGCCGAAGAGGGCTGAAGAGGGCTGAAGAGGGCGCGTCAACTCCGGTAATCGGGCTTCGCGCCTTCGATCATCCTCAGCGCCGCCTCCCATTGCAGCGCCATGATTCCGTCGGACTCGTCCCGCCGATATTGCTCGGCCGTCACCTCGCAAACCTTCTGCGACGGCAGATTCAGTTCCGCATTGCCCGCCAGCGCGCGAATCTGAATCTCGCAGGCTCTTTCAAGGAAATACATCTCCTGAAACGCCTCCGGAATCGACTTCCCGCAGGTCAGCAAGCCGTGATTTTTCAGGATCATCGCGTTGTGCGATCCGAGATCGTTGACGAGCCGATCCCGCTCCGCGAGATCCAGCGCGATCCCTTCGTAATCGTGATACGCGATGTGCCCGTAGTACTTCAGCGCATGCTGGCTGATCGGCAACAGCCCCTGCTTCTGCGCCGACACCGCCGCGCCCGCCGCCGTATGCGTGTGCACGACGCACAGCACATCGGGACGCGCCATATGAACGGCGGAGTGAATCGTGAAGCCCGCCGGATTCACGCGATAGCGCCCCGGATCGTCGCTCGCGCCTGCTTCGACCGGACGGCCTTCGCTGTCGATGCGCACCAGATCCGATGCGCGCATTTCGTCGAACAGCACGCCATAGCGGTTGATCAGGAAGTGATGGTCCGCTCCCGGCACGCGCGCGCTGATGTGCGTGAAGATCATGTCGGTCCAGCGGAAGTGCCCGATCACGCGATAAAGCGCCGCCAGTTCGCAACGCACCTTCCATTCTTCCTGCGAATATCCGTGAGTCTCCATGCCGTTCCTCCTTGGATTGATGAGCCGCGGAAAACGTGAACAGATGCTGCTAGATCGCCTGGGCGCGGCCCGGGAAAGTCTCGTCGTAGTCCATTGCCTGAGCGGCTTCCTGCGCATCCTGCGCGCCGCCCTGCTCGCGATACATCATCGGCGGCAGGCCGAATTGCTTGCGGAACTCGCGGCCGAGATGCGATGCATCGGAGAAGCCGCAACTCGACGCGATATCCGCCACCGTCTTGTCCGAGCTCGTCAGCAGCCACGCGGCGGTGCGCAGCCGCACCTGCTTCGCGTACGCCTGCGGCGCCTTGCCGGTTTCCGCCTTGAACAGGCGTTCGAGTTGCCGCGTCGACAGATCGAGCTTGTGCGCGAGTTCATCGAGCGTGAGCGAGCGCCCGACGTGCTGCTCCATCAGCAGGATCGCACGTTTCACCTTCGGATGCGTCGCGGGCGCGAGACCCGGCGGATGCGGCTGCGGCGCGTTGCCCTTCTGCATGTCATCGACGAGCAGGATGCGCAGCGCCTTTTGCACCGTGGCCGTTTCGAAATGACGCAGGAGAATGGCGGCGGCGACATCGATCGAGGCGCGCCCGCCCGAACACGTAATGCGCCTTCTGTCGATCACGAAGAGGCGGTCTGCGACGAGCGCTTTCTCGTCGGCGTGCGGGAACCGCTCGATGAAGTCCCAGTAATGAAACCAGCTCACGCAGATGCGATGCCCTTCGAGCACGCCCGCGCGCATCAGCGAAAACACGCCCGTGCACATGCCGACCATCGTCGCGTTCGCCGAGGCCGCGCGGCGGATGAACTGCAGCGTCGCCTCGCTGGTGGCCGGGCCGGAATGCAGCAGGCCGCCGACCACGACGACGTAATCGAACGGCTCGGCCTGATCGTAGGTTTCCCACGGCGTGATCTGAATGCCGCAGCTCGCGCGCACCGGCGCGAGCGTCTCGCCGATCACGCTCCACGAGCAGCGTACCGGACGGCTGAAATCGCCTTCGTCGGCGGAGAGGCGCAACAGGTCGACGAAACCGGCGAACGCGGTCAGCGTGAAGTTCGGCAACAGGATGATGCCGAAGCGGATGCGCGATTTCGACTGACCGTCGACGGATGACGGCGGAAGCTGCTCTGCGGCGTTCATGCGGGAGACATGCGGCTGGACGTTATCCAGCGAGCATAACACTCGGCTGCGAGCCTCGGGGGCGCGTCAGAAATGCAAACGCGGCCGGCGTCGCGTGACGGCGGCCGCGTGATTCGAAACGGATGAAACAGGAAGCGCTTCAGCCGCCGAGCACGGCGAACGCCCAGGCGAAGGCGCTACCGACGAGCGCGCCGATCGAGCGGCCGAGCACGCTCGCGATCGTGTAATCGCCCCAGCGCTGCTCGATTTCGGCCTTCAACACGCCGAAATAGCGCAGCACGGGATCGATTGAGCTGAGCAGCATCAGCGCTGCCCAGACGGGCGCCTCGCGCGTGAGCACGCGATCCACCGCGAGAAGGTCGAGGGCCTGGAGCGTGCCGACGACAAGGACGCCGATGACAAAAGCGAGAGTCCAGGATTTGAAGAACTGATCGGGTAAGGCGTGAGATTCCATCGATGCAAACCGGAGAAGCGGGAGAAGGGCGGAACGTGAACCGAAGCCTCTTGGCGCGGCTCGTCTGAGAACCTAGGGAATATACCGACGCCTGTTCGCGCGTCGCTTCGGACCAGTCTCAAAAATGTGGAAAGTGCAACGAAGATGCGCAAAAACGCGCCGCGTGCGAAATGCTCTGTTATCGCAATTGGCATTGGTGAGTGTCACGGAGCCGCGAATGCGCCGGAAACCATCGTAAAAACGCCACCGCCTTACGGCGTTTGAAGCCCTGACGCCGCGGTCCCATTTCGATGGCGCTTTTGTTCTATCGAGTCCTTTCAGGGTTTGGTGCAATGAACGCCATACCGAAACCACGGTCGCGCATCGTGCGCCACGCCAAAACTCAGGGACAACCATGAACGTCAGCGTCTTCGATCTGTTCAAGATCGGCATCGGACCGTCCAGCTCGCATACCGTCGGGCCGATGATCGCGGCGTGCCGTTTCGCATCGCATGTCGAGGACGCCAATCTGCTCGCCTTCGTGACCCGCGTGCGCGCCGAACTGTTCGGCTCGCTCGGTGCGACCGGCAAGGGCCACGGCACCGACAAGGCCGTGCTGCTCGGCCTCGAAGGCAATCTGCCCGATCTCATCGATCCCGACGTGATCGCGCCGCGCCTTGCCGAGATCCGCGCGACCAAGCGCCTGAAGCTGCTCGGCAAGCATGAGGTCGTGTTCGAGGAACGCGAGCATATCGGCTTCTATCGCAAGCTGATGCCGGGCGCGCCGGGGTCGAGCATCGTGCATCCGAACGGCATGCGCTTTCAGGCGTTCGACGAGAACGGCCAGTTGCTCGTCGAGAAGGAGTATTTCTCGGTCGGCGGCGGCTTCGTCGTGAATCGCGAAGGCGATCGCGTGAACGGTCTGCGCGTCGGCAACACGGTGCCGCATCCGTTTCGCACCGGCGACGACCTGATGCGCGTCTGCGAGGAGACGGGTCTGTCCATCGCCGAAGTGACGATGCACAACGAGTGCGCGAACCGCACCGAAGCCGAAGTGCGCGAAGGCCTGCTCGCCGTGTGGCGCGTGATGGCCGCGTGCGTCGAGCGCGGCTGCAAGGAGCGCGGCGAGTTGCCCGGTCCGATGCATGTGAAGCGCCGCGCAGCCGATCTGAGCGCCTCGTTGCGCTCGCGTTCCGAAGAGTCGCTGCGCGATCCCCTGTCGATGCTCGACTGGGTCAATCTCTACGCGATGGCCGTCAACGAGGAAAACGCATCGGGCGGCCGCGTCGTTACCGCGCCGACCAATGGCGCGGCCGGCGTGATTCCCGCCGTGCTGCACTACTACGTGAAGTTCATGCACGGCTCGAACGACGAAGGCATCGTGCGCTTCCTGCTCACCGCGGCCGCCATCGGCATCATCTACAAGGAGACGGCTTCGATCTCCGGCGCGGAAGTCGGCTGTCAGGGCGAAGTCGGCGTCGCGTGCTCGATGGCCGCGGCCGCGCTCGCCGCCGTGATGGGCGGCACGCCCGCGCAAGTGGAGAACGCCGCGGAAATCGGCATGGAACATAACCTCGGCATGACCTGCGATCCGGTCGGCGGGCTGGTGCAGATTCCGTGCATCGAGCGCAACGCGATGGGCGCGATCAAGGCGATCAACGCCGCGCGCATGGCGATGAAGGGCGACGGCAAGCACTACGTGTCGCTCGATTCGGTCATCAAGACGATGCGTGAGACCGGCGCCGATATGAAGACGAAATACAAGGAGACGTCGCGCGGTGGCCTCGCCGTCAACGTCATCGAATGCTGAATTGCCCAAACGCATAAACCCTGCACCATAGGAAACACCCATGAGCCGCTACTCGATATTCAGCCTGCTGCGCAACGGCATGTCGTATCACGAGAACTGGGAACGCCAGTGGCGAAGTCCCGAGCCGAAGCGCGAGTACGACGTCGTGATCGTCGGCGGCGGCGGTCATGGTCTCGCGACCGCGTATTACCTCGCGAAAGAGCACGGCATCACGAACGTCGCGATTCTCGAGAAGGGATGGATCGGCGGCGGCAATACCGCGCGCAACACGACCATCGTGCGCTCGAACTATCTGTGGGACGAATCGGCTGCGCTGTATGAGAAAGCGATGAAGCTGTGGGAAGGCCTCTCGCAAGACCTCAACTACAACGTGATGTTCTCGCAGCGCGGCGTGATGAATCTCGCGCACACGCTGCAGGACGTGCGCGACACCGAGCGCCGCGTGAACGCGAACCGCCTGAATGGCGTCGATGCCGAGTTCCTCACGCCGCAGCAGATCAAGGAAATCGAGCCGACGATCAATCTCAACAGCCGCTATCCGGTGCTGGGCGCGTCGATTCAGCGTCGCGGCGGCGTCGCGCGTCACGATGCGGTCGCGTGGGGCTTCGCGCGCGGCGCGGACCAGGCGGGCGTCGACATCATCCAGAACTGCCAGGTGGTGGGCATTCGCCGTGACGGCAATCAGGTGACGGGCGTCGATACGACCAAGGGCTTCATCAAGGCGAAGAAGGTCGCGATCGTCGCGGCGGGCAACACGACGACGCTCGCGGACATGGCCGGCGTGCGTCTGCCGCTCGAAAGCCATCCGCTGCAGGCGCTCGTGTCGGAGCCGATCAAGCCGGTCGTGAACACGGTCGTGATGTCCAACGCGGTGCACGCGTACATCAGCCAGTCCGACAAGGGCGATCTCGTGATCGGCGCGGGCGTTGATCAGTACACGGGCTTCGGTCAGCGCGGCAGCTTCCACATCATCGAAGGCACGCTGGAAGCGATCGTCGAAATGTTCCCGGTGTTCTCGCGCGTGCGCATGAATCGCCAGTGGGGCGGCATCGTCGATGTCTCGCCGGATGCGTGCCCGATCATCTCCAAGACCGACGTGAAGGGGCTCTACTTCAACTGCGGCTGGGGCACGGGCGGCTTCAAGGCGACGCCGGGCTCGGGCTGGGCCTACGCGCACACGATCGCGAAGGACGAGCCGCATGCGTTGAACGCGCCGTTCTCGCTGGATCGCTTCTATACCGGTCATCTCATCGACGAACACGGCGCGGCTGCCGTGGCTCACTAACCGCATCGAGGAAAAGAAACATGTTGCTGATCGAATGCCCCTGGTGCGGGCCGCGCGCCGAAACCGAATTCTCGTGCGGCGGCCAAGCGGATATTGCACGTCCGCTCGACACGGAAAAGCTCACCGACCGCGAATGGGGCGACTACCTCTTCATGCGCAAGAATCCGCGCGGCGTGCATCGCGAGCAATGGATGCACGCGCAAGGCTGCCGCCGCTGGTTCAAGGCGCAGCGCGACACGGTGAGTTATGAAATCCAGGGCTACGAGACGTTCGACCGTCCGCTGGCTGTGATGCAAGACAACGGAGGCACGTCGAAATGAGCCAGAAAGACCGACTCGGCGTAGGCGGCCGCATCAATCGCGCGATCCCCGTCACCTTCACGTTCAACGGCAAGACGTATCAGGGCTATGAAGGCGATACGCTCGCATCCGCGCTGCTCGCGAACGGCGAGCGCTTCATTGCGCGCAGCTGGAAATACCACCGTCCGCGCGGGATCGTCACCGCGGGCGTGGAAGAACCGAATGCAGTCGTGCAACTCGAAACCGGCGCGTACACGGTGCCGAATGCCCGTGCGACGGAAGTCGAGCTGTATCAGGGTCTCGTCGCGGCGAGCGTGAACGCGAAGCCGAGCATCGAGAACGATCGCATGGCGGTCAATCAGAAGATCGCGCGCTTTATTCCCGCGGGCTTCTACTACAAGACGTTCATGTGGCCGCGCAAGCTCTGGCCGAAGTACGAAGAAGTGATCCGCGACGCGGCGGGCCTCGGCGAAGCGCCGAAGCATCTCGACGCCGATCGCTACGACAAGTGCTTCGCGCACTGCGATGTGCTCGTGGTCGGCGGCGGCCCTTCGGGTCTTGCGGCGGCGCATGCGGCCGGCATGTCGGGCGCGCGCGTGATTCTGGTCGACGATCAGCGCGAACTCGGCGGCTCGCTGCTGTCATGCCGCGCGGAGATCGATGGCAAGCCCGCAATGCAATGGGTGCAGAAGATCGAAGCCGAACTGCGCAAAATGCCTGACGTGAAGGTTCTTTCGCGCAGCACGGCGTTCGGCTATCAGGATCACAACCTCGTCACGATCACGCAGCGCCTGACGGAGCATTTGCCCGTGTCGCGGCGCAAGGGCACGCGTGAACTGATGTGGAAAGTGCGTGCGAAACGCGTGGTGCTCGCGACCGGCGCGCACGAGCGTCCGATCGTCTTCGGCAATAACGATCTGCCCGGTGTGATGCTCGCATCGGCGGTGTCGACGTATCTGCATCGCTATGCGGTGCTGCCCGGCCGTCGCGCCGTCGTCTTCACGAACAACGACGACGCGTATCAATGCGCGCTCGATCTGAAGACCGCAGGCGCCGACGTGACCGTCGTCGATCCGCGTCCGGCCGAATCGAAAGGCACGTTGCCCGCGGCGGCGCGTCGCTATGGCGTGCGCGTGATGAACAACGCGGTGATCACCGTGGCGCGCGGCAAGCTGCGTGTCGCGTCGGTGGAAGTGGCTTCGTATGCGAAGGGTGAGATCGGCCAGAAGCAGACGGAACTGCAATGCGATCTCGTCGCGATGTCGGGCGGCTGGAGCCCGGTGCTGCACCTCTTCGCGCAATCGGGCGGCAAGGCGCACTGGCACGACGAGAAGGCGTGCTTCGTTCCGGGCAAGGCGATGCAACTGGAAAGCAGCGTCGGCGCATGCGCGGGCGAGTTCTCGCTGGCGCGCGGCATCCGTCTCGGCGGCGATGCGGGCGTGGAAGCGGCGCGTGCGGCGGGTCATATCGTCGTGAAGCCGAATGCCGTGCAGGTCGCTGAAATCGTCGAAGCGCCGATGATGCCGCTGTGGATCGTCGGGAACCGGGACATGGCGACGCGCGGTCCCAAGCAGTTCGTCGATTTCCAGAACGATGTGTCCGCGGCGGACATCTATCTGGCGGCACGCGAAGGCTTCGAATCCGTCGAGCACGTGAAGCGCTATACGGCGATGGGCTTCGGCACCGACCAGGGCAAGCTCGGCAACATCAACGGCATGGCAATTCTCGCGCAGGCGCTCGGCAAGACGATTCCCGAGACCGGCACGACGACCTTCCGCCCGAACTACACGCCTGTCACGTTCGGCACGTTCGCGGGCCGCGAGCTCGGCGAGTTTCTCGATCCGGTACGCAAGACCGCGATTCACGAATGGCACGTCGAGAACGGCGCGATGTTCGAGGATGTCGGCAACTGGAAGCGTCCCTGGTATTACCCGAAGGCCGGCGAGGACATGCACGCGGCGGTCGCGCGTGAATCGCTCGCGGTGCGTCAGAGCGTCGGCATTCTCGATGCATCGACGCTCGGCAAGATCGACATTCAGGGCCCGGACTCCGCGAAGCTGCTGAACTGGATGTACACGAATCCATGGAGCAAGCTCGAAGTCGGCAAATGCCGCTATGGCCTGATGCTCGACGAGAACGGCATGATCTTCGACGACGGCGTCACGGTGCGCCTCGGCGAACAGCACTACATGATGACGACGACCACCGGCGGTGCGGCGCGCGTGCTGACGTGGCTCGAACGCTGGCTGCAGACAGAATGGCCCGACATGCGCGTGCGTCTCGCATCGGTGACGGATCACTGGGCAACGTTCGCGGTCGTCGGCCCGAACAGCCGCAAGGTGCTGCAGAAGGTGTGTCACGACATCGACTTCGCGAACGCGGCGTTCCCGTTCATGAGCTATCGCGATGGCACGGTCGCGGGCGCATCGGCGCGCGTGATGCGCATCAGCTTCTCGGGCGAGCTCGCTTATGAGGTGAACGTGCCGGCGAACGTCGGACGCGCGGTGTGGGAAGCGCTCATGCTTGCGGGCGCGGAATTCGACATCACGCCGTACGGCACGGAAACGATGCACGTGCTGCGCGCGGAAAAGGGCTACATCATCGTCGGACAGGATACGGACGGTTCGATGACGCCGTACGACCTCGGCATGGGCGGGTTGGTCGCGAAGTCGAAGGACTTCATCGGCAAGCGTTCGCTGACGCGATCGGATACGGCGAAGCCCGGGCGCAAGCAGTTCGTCGGCCTCCTGACCGATGATCCTTCGTTCGTGCTGCCCGAGGGCGCGCAGATCGTCGCGGGTCCGTTCCACGGCGATACCGCGCCGATGCTCGGTCACGTCACGTCGAGCTATTACAGCCCTATTTTGAAGCGCTCGATTGCATTGGCCGTGGTGAAGGGCGGCCTCGAAAAGATCGGCGAATCGGTCATGATTCCGCTCGCGAACGGCAAGCGGATCAACGCGAAAATCACCAGTTCGGTGTTCTACGACAGCGAAGGAGCACGTCAGCATGTTGAATGAAATCAAAGCTTCCGCCACGGTCGTCGATCGTGCCATGAGCGGGCAAGGTGTGTGGCAGGAGTCCCCGCTCGTCGGCGCCGATGCGTTGATGAAAGCGCATCAGAGCGGCTCGCCGAAGAAGTTTCGCCTGACCGAGCGGCCGTTTCTCGAACTCGTGAACGTGCGCGGCGATACGCGCGATCCGGCCTTCGTCAGGGCGGTGCAGAACGTGATCGGCTGTGTGCCGCCCGAGAAGGCGAACACCATTGCGCGCGCCAACGGCTACACGATGCTGTGGCTCGGCCCGGATGAATGGCTCGTGCATTCGGATACCGCGCACGACGCATCGCGCACCGCACCGCTCGAAGCGAAACTGCGCGAGGCGTTCGTCGGCCAGTTCTCGGCGGCGGTGGATATCGGCAGCGGTTATACGGTGCTCGAGATCGATGGCCCGAAGACGCGTGAAGTGCTTTCGCGCGGCTGCCCGCTCGATCTGCATCCGAAGATCTTCGGCGAAGGACAGTGCGCGCAGAGCCATTATTTCAAGGCTTCAGTGACGCTCGTGCCGCTGGGCGGCGATCGCTTCGAGATCATCGTGCGCCGCAGCTTCGCGGACTACTTCGTGAAGATCATGCTCGATGCCGCCGAGCCGCTGCTCTCATGAAGCCGTTCGAGCCGCTCGAAGCAGGTGGACGGGGCTGGCGCGTTGTCGTCGATGAACTGATCGTGAAGACGCGCGTCGGCCTGTACGAGCATGAGCATGAGGGGCCGCAACCCGTGTGCATCGATGCGAGCCTGTGCTATCGCGGGATGCCGCATGAATCGGACGATGGGTTGATCGACTACGAGGCGTGGTGCAATCGCGTGAGCGCGTTTCTCGAGACGAAGACGCATACGCGCTTGCTCGAGACGCTCGCGGTGGAGATCGCGGCGCTGTCGTTCGAGCAATGGCCCGCGCTGGATGCGCTCACGCTCTCGCTGCACAAGCCGAAGATCCGGGAAGGCACGAAGCGCCTCGGTCTCGAACTCGACTGGCGGCGCGCGGATTTCGATGCGTGGCGGATGAACGTCGGCGCGCAACATACGTTCGTGCGATGAACGCGTCGCGCGATGCCGCCGCGCGGCTTTCCGCGCGCACGTTCCAGAAGCGTGATGCGGACGCGGCGCTTGCGTTGCTTGAGCGGAGCATTGCGTTGAAGCATCGGAGGATCGCGTTGATCCGATATCTGCACGCGCAGTTTCTCGATGCGCCGCTGGAGGCGCGGCATCATGAGTACGTGAAGGGGATTGCGGCGCGATTGAGTGCGGAGGCGGTGATGCGCGTTGTGGCGGCGGCGCGGGGGCGTTTTGAGGGTGAGGGGGCGTGATGGGATTTGGGTGTTGCAAGTTGCGGTGTGTCTCGGCGCACGCGGAGGAACCCTCCGGACTTCAGGCTGGCGAGCGGCGGCATTAACGGTGTATCTACGCACGCGTGGAGGAACCTCAGCGATGTGCTGGTGAGGTGCGACTGGATAGGGTCTATCTCCGCACACGCGGAGGAACCTCAGCCGATCGGCCGCTCGGAACCTTGTAGACGGGTCTATCTCCGCACACGCGGAGGAACCAAGCGGCCGCCGCCCACAAGCACGTCATAACCGGGTCTATCTCCGCACACGCGGAGGAACCCCGATGCGAAGGGTGTGATGCGACCGCAACTCGGGTCTATCTCCGCACACGCGGAGGAACCGAACCACATTAAGCGCTCCGGACTCGCCCTCAGGGTCTATCTCCGCACACGCGGAGGAACCGCGATACAGAGGGCCGAGATACTCCCGTCCACGGGTCTGTCTCCGCACACGCGGAGGAACCTGTTCGAAGCGGAATTACCGTCGCGTGCCCGCGGGTCTATCTCCGCACACGCGGAGGAACCAAAGTCGGGCGATGCGGGCGTCTCGGGCGTGAGGGTCTATCTCCGCACACGCGGAGGAACCTCGAGCACGCGTTTCGTGATGCTGTTCTGGATGGGTCTATCTCCGCACACGCGGAGGAACCAAGGAATCTGAATGGGATCAGAAGGAGCTTACGGGTCTATCTCCGCACACGCGGAGGAACCGTCGTAGTCGAGCGTGCACGGTTCTTCGGCCAAGGTCTATCTCCGCACACGCGGAGGAACCCTGCAGAATGCCTTCTGCGCCTTTCGCGACAACGGTCTATCTCCGCACACGCGGAGGAACCCGTGGGCATGGCAAGGGATTAACTGATATGCCGGGTCTATCTCCGCACACGCGGAGGAACCAGCAACGCGACTGCTGACCCGATCGAGTACCTGGGTCTATCTCCGCACACGCGGAGGAACCTGTAGCGACCGCCGAAAACACGGGCATGGAAAAGGTCTATCTCCGCACACGCGGAGGAACCGACGATTTCCTGCGCAAATTCCCGCAAGGTCCGGGTCTATCTCCGCACACGCGGAGGAACCGTCGAGCACGTGACAAAATAAAAAGTGCAAAAGGGTCTATCTCCGCACACGCGGAGGAACCTGGGTGTAGAGCTTCGTGCCGTTCTGAATCGACGGTCTATCTCCGCACACGCGGAGGAACCGATTTGTCTGGGGCCCTAAAGATCGCGAAGCAAGGTCTCTCTCCGCACACGCGGAGGAACCCGAGGTCGAGCTCGTTGAGCGTGCGCTCACCGGGGTCTATCTCCGCACACGCGGAGGAACCGGGCGACGAGAGAGACGCTCACGCTGCCTTCCGGGTCTATCTCCGCACACGCGGAGGAACCCCGACCGGATACTCGAGGTCGGCCCAATGCCCGGGTCTATCTCCGCACACGCGGAGGAACCGGCGTGATGATGTCCATGTCCACCCATCCCACGGGTCTATCTCCGCACACGCGGAGGAACCGACAACACTTATGCGGACATGACGCTGGACACGGGTCTATCTCCGCACACGCGGAGGAACCCTGGCGAAGAACGTGCGGTGCTCGTTCCCTCACGGTCTATCTCCGCACACGCGGAGGAACCATGCTCAAGTCGATCCGCCAGCGCCGCGGTGAGGGTCTATCTCCGCACACGCGGAGGAACCGATGACGCCGGCCTATATGGCTGCGTGCTTCCGGGTCTATCTCCGCACACGCGGAGGAACCCGACCACACCAGAATGCAGCGCGACGCGGGCATGGTCTATCTCCGCACACGCGGAGGAACCATCCTCTACCGCGCGTGCGCGAAGGATGCCGAGGGTCTATCTCCGCACATGCGGAGGAACCAGTTCGTCCAGACTGCCGATATCGCCTTTCCAGGGTCTATCTCCGCACACGCGGAGGAACCTCGCCGGAACAGTCGAGCCTCAACAAACCGCTGGGTCTATCTCCGCACACGCGGAGGAACCAAGCCAAGCCACAGCGGAGAGCCGCCCCCCCAGGGTCTATCTCCGCACACGCGGAGGAACCCCGCCGACGGTTCCGGTGCCGCGCGGCGCCACGGGTCTATCTCCGCACACGCGGAGGAACCCACCTCTTCCCAGACCTGTGACCGGAGATCCCGGGTCTATCTCCGCACACGCGGAGGAACCTGAAGCAAGTGGCGGCTGTGGATAACTCGGTCGGGTCTATCTCCGCACACGCGGAGGAACCCTGGAATGCCGCCGCCATGACGCGGTCCTGTGCGGTCTATCTCCGCACACGCGGAGGAACCTACGCCGAGCAGGTCAGCAAGCAATGCTTCTGCGGTCTATCTCCGCACACGCGGAGGAACCCGGACAAGAGCTTTCTCGGCAACGCGTCGGAAAGGTCTATCTCCGCACACGCGGAGGAACCTGTCGTATCGCTCATTCAGTCTGGCTCGGTGAGGGTCTATCTCCGCACACGCGGAGGAACCTCTCCCACTTACTTTCATGATTTAAAAGAACAAACGACCGATTCGATGTTCCGAACAGGCCAGCCGGCCGAGAGTATGGCGAGTGGCCCGCTGGCTGTCAAACATAGAAACGCTGAACTGCCGCGCCACGCTCATGCAGGACCCCGCCGTATGCAGCATGCAGATCGCACGCACGATTTAGGCGGATTCGTATGGAATTACCTACGCTCGAAAAGTAAAAAGATAGTCATCCAAAACAAAAAACGATCACTGCGTGACATAGAGGCAACCGCACGTGATCAGAGAGCGCATGCGAACAGAGACAAACAAGAGCGATACTTTCGTCGCGTGGGGCAAGCGGCCGAGAGACGGAGACGAGCACTCGCTCTTCCATCCGCTTTGCGATCACATGCTGGATGTGGCGGCGTGCTTCATGGCGATCGCGCATTGCGGGCGCATTCGCGACGCCTTGAGCGTCAGCGCCGGTCGGTCATTGAGCGAGCAGGATGTCGAGCGGCTCACAGCACTTGCCTATCTGCACGACTTCGGAAAGGCCAATAGCGGCTTTCAGGCGAAACGATGGAAAGGCCCCGCGCCGCGCGAATGGCCGCAGAAAGCAGGACACGGCGTGGAGGCGCTCCACGCGTTCCACTGCGGTGGAGCACCGCTTTCAGAACTGCCCATCGAAGCGATATCGACATGGGGCGGCGGTGTGTATGAACTTCTGCTGGCGAGCCTGGGCCACCACGGTCGTCCCCTCAAGGATCCATCGGGAATCGATCCGCTGATATGGCGGCCCGTGCGCGATGCCGCCGGTCGCGATCTCTACAGTCCTGCCATCGCGCTGAAGGAAATCGGCGCTGCCTTGCGTCAGCACTTTCCACTGGCATTCGACTCGGGCGGCGAGCCGCTCCCGTCCACGCCCGCGTTCGTTCATCTGTTCGCGGGCCTCGTGCAATTGGCCGACTGGCTCGGTTCCGATCTGCGCTTCTTCGAGTACGGCACGCCAGGCTCCGCGCGCGCGCTGAAAGACGCGCTCGATCGGGCATCGAAGGCGATTGCATCTATCGGACTCGAAACCTCGGCGCTGCGCGCGCAGCTGATTCGCGAAGGATTCTCTTTCCAGTCCGCTTTCGAAGTCGATGCGCCACGCCCGGTTCAAAGCGCGCTCGGAGAGGAAGAACTCGGCCCGCTTCTCATCCTCGAATCGGAAACCGGTAGCGGCAAGACCGAAGCCGCGCTGTGGCGCTTCGCGAAGCTCTTCGAGGCCGGCAAGGTCGATTCGCTGTATTTCGCGCTGCCTACGCGCGTGGCCGCCGCTCAGGTTTATGAGCGCGTGCGCAAGTTCGTCGCGCGTCTCTGGCCGAAGAACGCGCCGGTCGTCGTGCGTGCCCTGCCGGGCTACGAAAGCGCGGATGGCAATGAAAAATTCGCCTTGCCGGACTTTCAGGTCTTGTGGGCCGATCATCCCGACGATGCGACGGCGCACCAGCGCTGGGCCGCCGAGTCGCCGAAGCGGTTTCTCGCGGCGACGATCGCCGTCGGCACGATCGATCAGGCGTTGCTCGCGGCGCTGCAAGTGCGTCATGCGCATCTGCGTCATGCGGCGCTTTGCCGGTCCTTGCTCGTCGTCGACGAAGTGCACGCGTCCGACGCCTACATGTCGCAAGTGCTGGAGCAACTCCTCAAGGCGCATGTCGCCACGGGCGGCCATGCGCTGCTTTTGTCCGCCACGCTCGGTTCAGGTCAGCGCGCGCGGTTTCAGCGCATCGCGAGCGGGGGCGGGGAAGTCGCTGTGCCAGATATCGAAGAAGCCGTGCGATCGCCGTACCCCGCGCTCACGGACGGTGGAACCGTTCGAGGATTGCCCGGCTCCGGAAGATCGAAGACGGTCCACTGGCAAACACTCGACGCAATCGACGATCACGAGCGCATCGCCCAACTCGCATTCGATGCCGCGAAGCAAGGCGCGCGCGTATTGATCGTCCGCAACACCGTACCGGCCGCAATCGCGACACAAAAGGCGGTGGAAGCGTTGGTCGACGCATCCGGCGATCGCGCATGGCTGTTCGATCTCGAGGGCGTCCCGACGCTGCATCACAGCCGCTTCAGCCGGCAGGACAGGCCGTGTCTCGATGCGCGCGTCGAAAAGCGCGTCGGCAAGGTGCGCGAGGCAATGCAGGCGTGCATCGTCGTTGGCACGCAGACGCTCGAGCAAAGCCTCGATATCGACGCGGACATGCTCATTACAGATATCTGTCCGATGGACGTGCTGTTGCAGCGCATCGGCCGCTTGCATCGGCACGAACGCAAAGGCGAGGATCGCCGGCCGAAGGGTTTCGAAGAAGCGCGCGCTTGGGTGCTCATACCGGCGAGCGGTTCCTTCGAAGCGTGCCTTCAGGTGCCGCGCAATGGCCTCGGCCCGCTGAAAGACGGCGGCGGCGTCTATCCCGACTTGCGCATGATCGAAGCGACGCGACGTCTGATCTGCGAGCAGCCGAGCCGCGTGATTCCGCGCGAAAACCGCAGCCTCGTGGAGCGCGCGACACATCCCGATTGCCTGCATTCGATACAAAAAGAACTCGGCGCATCGTGGGAGCAACTTGCGCAACAGCTCGAAGGCGGCACGAGCGCCAAGCGAATAACCGCGCGACTCAATGTGCTTTCCTACGACGCGCGTTTCGATGAAGCCGGGTTCCCTGACGGCGACGAGCACATCGCCACGCGTCTTGGCGCGGCCGACCGTCTCGTCGAGTTCGAACCGCCTGAGCCGGGGCCGTTCGGCGCGGAGGTGCGCCAGATCGCCATCCGTCATCACATGCTGTCACCCCGGCTCGACGCAGACGCGAAGCCGGATTCGATCGTCCGTCACGACGGAGGTTTCGAATTTGCCTTGGGCGCCGCTCGCTATTCGTACACCCGGTTCGGTATCGAGAAGATCGGCGCGCGCAAAGTTTAGAGCCCATTCATGCACATCCAATTCAGCTTGCTCGATCAAGCGCTGATCCGCTACCGGACCAGCAATCGACAGGAACGGTACGCGACGCTGCCGGAACTGCTGATCGCGTTCAACAATGACGAGGTGAGCGATTTTCCCGCGCTGCGTCCGCATCAGCGTCATCCGTGGCATGCGTTTCTCGTGCAGCTTGCGGCGATCGCGCTTCATGCGGCGAAGCGCGATACGCCCTTCGAAACCGCCGGCGAATGGCGCACGGCATTGCTTGCACTGACGCCCGACGATAGCGACGGCGCGGCGTTCTCGCTCGTCGCACCGGACGATCGCCCAGCCTTCTTGCAGGCGCCGTGTGAGCGTGGGGCATCGCGCACGTGGAAGAAGTGCCTTGCAACGCCCGACGCGCTCGACATGCTGGTGACATCGAAGAATCACGACCTCAAGGCCCAACGCATGGCTCATGCACAAGCCGAGGACTGGATCTACGCGCTCGTCAGCCTGCAGACACAAGATGGCTTTCTTGGTGCGGGCAACTATGGCATTTCGCGCATGAACGGCGGCTTCGCCAGTCGTCCGGCGTTCGGTGTGGTGCCGATCGGCCGCTGGGGGAAGCGCTGGGCGCGTGACGTCCGGCTTCTGCTTCGCAATCGCAACCAGATTGTGGAGATGTTCGAGTTGAAGGAAAAAGACGGCATCGCGCTCGTGTGGCTTCAGCCTTGGGACGGCGCGAGCAGCCTTTCCTTCGACCAACTCGATCCCTTCTATATCGAAGTGTGCCGGCGCGTGCGTATTCAGGCGCACGGCGAAACGTTCGCCGCCATCGCCACGACCAGCAAGACCACGCGCATCGCCGCGAAGGAACGGTGCGGCAAGACGGGCGATGCCTGGACGCCGATCGAGGCCGCCGAGGGCAAGGCGCTGTCGATCACGGCGAGAGGCTTCGATTACAAACTCGCGAGCGCGCTTGCGTTCTCGAGTGAATACAAGCCGACCATCACGCAAAATGTGCAGGAAGACGATGCAAAAGAAGGCCTCGTCATCCTCGCTCAAGCTATCGCGCGCGGTAAGGGAAAGACCGAGGGATATCACGAAAGACGCATTCCGATTACGACGAAGATGCGCGACTTGATGCTGCGGCAAAGCAGCGATGAGGTCGCCAAGGTGGCACAAGAGCGCATCACGGCAATCAGCGATGTCCGCAAGACGCTTTGGGGCGCGTTGTGTGCGCTCCTGGGCAACGACGCTCAGAACGTGAGCGACGAGATCAAGAACAAAGCGGGCAAGTTTGCGAGCGCGTTCGAGCAAGGCGAAGACCAGCGATTCTTCGACGATCTCGGCAAGGAGATCGAAGCCGACGACCGGGACGGTGAGCACGACCAATGGCTCCTTGCGATCGTCGATCGCGCCGCCGCAGTGCTGGAGCAAGCATTCGTCGCGGGACCGCGCAGCGCGGAACGCGTCTATCGCGCTCGAGGCGCGGCGCTTTCGCGTTTTCACGGTTTCTTGCGTTCAGAGAAAGCGCCGAATCGAATCGCTCGCGTGTTGAAAGACCGCGATGAAGCGCGTAAAGCCGCGCAATCCGAATCGTTCGAAGGGGATTCAGATGACTCAAATTGAAGGCGTCGCGCCGCAAACATGGCGCGTCTCGAGCAATCAGGCACAAACGCTCGCCCGTTTCATCGAAGCCGGAAGACAAGGCGAAGGCGCGCTGAAGGCGGACCATGTCGCGCTCAAGCGTCTCAACCCGGATGCGGAGTCGCTGACGGTGCAACAGATTGCGGCCCTCACGCGCGCTTTGCAGCGTGCGAAAGTGGATTGCGAACAATTGAGCGTCGAGGGCTGGAAGCGATGGGCCGTGATCGTGAACGGCATCGCGCTGACGGGTCATCACATGCCGAAGGATGGCGAGAGCAAGGCGAACGCACGATTCGGATTCCAGTTGAGGCGCGCAGGCGTGTCAGATGCGCGCGTCACCCGGCTTTTCAACGCGCGTGGCGATGCGTTTTTCCCACTGCTGCAGCGTGCTCTTCGCATGATGCAAAGCAGGAATGTCGAGCCGAACTGGGCCGAACTGGGCACCTTCGTCCTGAACGAAAGCGCGGAACATTCCAAGGGAAAGCGTTGGGCGGAAGCGCTGCGCATCCGGTTCGTCCATGACCATGCCAGCGCCAGCCCCGAAGGCGCAAAGAAGCCGTGACCGCCGGCACGCAGACAAACGCCTACTCAATCAGCAACCGAAGGACCGAACATGACTCACCCGCGCTTCATCCAGATTCACACGCTGCAAAGCTACTCCGCCGCGCTTCTCAACCGTGACGATTCCGGCCTCGCGAAACGCCTTCCGATGGGCGATGCCATCCGCACGCGTATTTCATCGCAATGTCTCAAACGGCACTGGCGCACGGCCGACGATCACCACTCGCTGGCGACGCTCGGCGTGCCGATGGCCGTCCGTTCGCGCATCACGCTCACGATGATCCGCGACGAACTGATCAGGCAGAACGTGCCCGAGGCCCTTGCTCAAACCGCGGCCGAGGCCTTGCGCGATGCAGGCTTGCTCGACAAGGGCGGAAAGAAGCTCAAGGGAAAGGATGCGTTGGAAACCGGGCAGGCCGTTCTGCTCGGCAAGGCGGAAATCGACTATCTCGTGCAGCGTTGCGCGACGCTGGCGCGAGAATGCCAGGAGGAGGCGGCCTTGACATCAGCGGTCGCCGGCTTCCTCAAGGAGGAGAAGGCGAACATCGAAGCGCTCAAGCACGGCAGCGGTCTCGAGTCGGCGCTCTTCGGTCGCATGGTCACGTCGGATATCCTCGCGTCGCGCGATGCCGCAGTGTATGTCGCGCACGCGTTCACCGTGCACGAAGCGCAGGTGGAGAACGACTATTTCACCGTCGTCGACGACCTCTTGCGCGAAACCGGCGAACGCGGCTCAGCAGGCCTCTTCGACACGGAACTCGCGTCCGGTCTCTACTATGGTTATGTCGTCGTGGATGTGCCTCAACTGGTGGCGAATCTCGAAGGTATCGGCATGGCGGAGTGCTTTTCGGCGCATCCCGAGCGGCGCGAACTGGCAGGACGGGTCGTCAACAACCTGCTGCATCTGATCGCGACCGTCAGTCCCGGCGCGAAGCGCGGTTCGACAGCGCCATTCGGTCACGCGAGCCTGATGCTCGTCGAAACGGGTGACTGGCAGCCGCGCAGTCTCGCGGGCGCTTTCGAAACGGCGCTGAAGCTGAAGGGCGCGAATATCCGCGAGCACGCAATCAGGCAACTCGCGCGGGAAATCGACAAGCACGACGCGGCATATGGGGCGCCGCTCGATCGCCGGTATCTCGCGCTCGATGACGAGACGCCGATGCCGAAGGCCCAACGCCTCTCACTCGATCAACTCGGCAAGTGGGTTCAGAACCGCATCGTCGAGGGCGCGTGACATGTCCCGACATCTGCTGATGCGCTTGCGCGCACCGCTCGTGTCGTTCGGCGGCGAAACGATCGACAGCAACGGCGTGATCCGCGACTTTCCCGCGCTGTCGATGGTGACGGGCCTGATCGCCAATGCGCTCGGTTACGATCGCGGCGACTTCGCTTCGCACGACCGGTTGCAGGCGCGCATCGTGATGGGCACGCGGCTCGATGACGGCGGCACGCGGCTCGTCGATTTTCAGACAGCGCAGCTCGGCAAGCGCGACGAGGCATGGACGACGCGTCGTGAGCCCGAGACGCGTCAGGGCGACTCGTACGAGGGCCCGCATTTGCGTCATCGCGAGTATCACGCGGATCTCGACGCGCTCATCGCCATGCGGCTCGAACCGGCGGACGAGAAACCGACGCTCGATGACATCGCGGCCGCGCTCGATCGGCCGAAGCGTCCGCTTTTCATCGGCCGCAAGCCTTGTCTGCCGATGACGCGCGTGTTCATCGACATCATCGATGCCGACGACATACTCGACGCGCTGCAACAGACCGCTGCGCCGGACCTGCCCGAGTTCCGCGTTCAATTGCCCGAAGGCGAGGGCACGCCGCGTCAGTCGCGATGGCAGGACGTATGCGACGAACGCAACTGGAAGACTGGCGTTCACGGCGGCTGGCGGCGCGTGCTCGAAGGGAGCGGCCCAACACGGGTGACGCCTGCAGCGAATTCATCGAACTTGGCGGAACGATCCGTATGACCGTCTTCAACTTGATGCACTGCCAACCCGATTCGCGCAAGCTCGTGCTGTGGGCCTCGCGGCAAGGCTGGTTGCCGGCGGGCGGCGATCTCGGCTATGCATTGCATGCGGCGCTCCATCTCGTGTTCGGTGAGCGCGCGCCGAAGCCTTTTTACTATCGCGATGCGCGCGCGGGACTGCTGGCCTACACGCAAAGCGAGGCTGAACAACTGCACGAGGCGGCCGCGATGTGCGCGGCGCCCGATCTCGCCGACGCACTGGGTCTCGACGCAGGGCCGCGAAGTCCCGGCCTGTGCGTGCGTGCGTTTCCGCATCGCTGGGACGCGGGCCGCGTGCTGGGTTTCGAGGTCCGCGTGCGGCCCACGCGCCGTAACAGTTACGTAGAGAATGATCGCAAGCACGCGAGCGAGCGCGATGCGTATCGCGAAGACGAAGCGCGCATGGAGGACCAGCAGCCCCTGCCGCGCGAGGCCGTCTATGCACAGTGGCTCGCCGAGCAATTCGAGACCAGTCGCGCCGCGAAGCTGGTCGAAGCGCGCATGACGCGCTTTCAGCTCACGCCGGTCTTGCGCCGGACACAGTCGAGCGAGCAGGGGTACGGAGGCCGCAAGCCGCACACCATCGTCGGTCCGGATGCCACGTTCAGCGGGCACGTTCGCGTCGAGGATACGGACGCGTTCGCAAGCCTGCTCATGCGCGGCGTCGGGCGTCATCGTGCGTTCGGGTTCGGCATGTTGCTGCTCAAGCCGGCGTCGATATCGGCATGAGTCGCGCAACACGCCCGTGCTGAAGGGTCGCCTCGGACTCGACACTTCGCGCGTTCCGCATGTGGATCGTCACGGTCTCGTGTGGCTCGAGCGCGGTGAGTTGAACGTGATCGACGGATGCCTGCATTTTTCGAGCGGGAAATATGTCGATCAGATTCCGCATCAGTCGGTGTCGATGATTCTGCTCGGCCAGGGCAGCAGCGTGACGCACGACGCACTGCGTCTGCTCGCCCGTCATGGGACGCTGCTCGCGGCGGTGGGCGTCGACGGAGTGCGTACCTACACCGCGCCGCCGTTGATGCCGGACCGTTCGAGCGTCGCGCGCCGGCAAGCGGAACTGTGGGGCAGCCCGCGACGGCGCTTGAGCGTCGCGCGGCACATGTATGCGCTGCGTCTGGGCGAAGTGCTGCCGCATCGCGATCTCGACACGCTTCGCGGCATCGAAGGCGCGCGCGTGAAGACGATCTATCGGCTGCGGGCGCAGCAGTTCGGCATCGACTGGGACGGGCGTCGTTATGACCGTGCGAATCCCGAAGCCACCGATCTGCCGAATCAGGCGATCAATCATGCAGCGACGGCGGTGCAGGCGGCGGCCGCCATCGCTGTGCAGGCGCTGGCTGCGATACCGCAGCTCGGATTCATCCACGAGGATTCGGGGCAAGCGTTCGTGCTCGATATCGCCGATCTTTTTCGCGATGACATCACGCTTTCGATAGCGTTCGCCGCCGTAAAGGAAGCCGGGCGAAACGATCAGACGATCGACCGTCTGGTGCGGCGCGAGGCGGCGCGGGTGTTTCGCAAAAAGGCGGTCATTCCCGCGATGATCGATCGCGTGAAGCAAGTGCTGCGTCTGGACGAGAAGCTGGAGGAGAACGATGGCGCTGGTCGTGGTAGTGACGCGTGATGTGGCGGACCGGTTTCGCGGATTTCTTGCCTCGGTGATGCTGGATGTCTCGGCGGGGGTGTATGTCGCGCCGCGCATGAACAAGGGCGTGCGCGAACGGACCTGGTCAGTGCTTGCCGATTGGCACGGACACGAGCCGCGAGGCAGTGTGGTGATGGTTTGGCGGGATCTGGATGCGGTCGGTGGTATCGGGATCGCGCATCTCGGTGCGCCGCCGCGAGAGCTTGTCGATGTCGATGGGATGTATGTCGTGCGGCGGTTGATGGCGTAGGTGCGCGTATTGTTCTTTGAAAATTCGGCGTTTGAGATTGGATCAGAAGGGGGATTTTGCGTTTCTGGTCATGGGGTTATGAGGTAGAGGTTCCTCCGCGTGTGCGGAGATAGACCCAAAGGCACTTGCGCGCGTGGAGAGATGGCGCGGGTTCCTCCGCGTGTGCGGAGATAGACCCAGGACCGTGGCCAGCGCGGTCATCAGCCCCCAGGTTCCTCCGCGTGTGCGGAGATAGACCTCTGCGTCAGACCGGCAAAAACTTGCGTCTGCGGGTTCCTCCGCGTGTGCGGAGATAGACCCCAGAGGAGCGGAAGGGGAGAGGCTTTTTCACCGGTTCCTCCGCGTGTGCGGAGATAGACCGCTCTACGAACGCCTAACCGCGCTCAACATTGCGGTTCCTCCGCGTGTGCGGAGATAGACCGTGCCGGGCGTCACGCGTGCGTGGGTCGCGCCGGGTTCCTCCGCGTGTGCGGAGATAGACCCGTGATACCGTCTTTCTCTGCCACGGACGAGACGGTTCCTCCGCGTGTGCGGAGATAGACCTGAGGACGATGCCGAGGCTTTGATCGCAGAAAAGGTTCCTCCGCGTGTGCGGAGATAGAGCCAGGTTGACATGACCGACCCGCTCAAGAGCGAGATTCCTCCGCGTATGCGGAAACATCCCCCACCTCCCCCCGCGCCCGCTTCCCCCCCGCCACAAAATAAGGCGTCGCCACGCGCCCCAACGCCTCCCTTCCCCGAATCCGATCCGCGATCTTCTCCGCCAACATGATCGTCGGCGCATTGAGATTCCCGGTCGTGATCTGCGGCATGATCGACGCATCCAAGACGCGCAATCCTTCCATCCCATGCACGCGTCCCTCCCCATCGACGACAGCCATATCGTCGTAGCCCATCTTGCACGAACAGGAAGGGTGATAAGCCGTCTCCGCCTTCGCTCTCACGAAGGCATCGAGTTCCGCATCGCTTTTCAGGTCATCGGAAGGATGAAGCTCGCGCCCCCGATACCGCGCGAGCGCAGGCTGACGCATGATCTCCCGCGTGATGCGAATCGCATCGCGGAACTCGCGCCAGTCGAGCGGATCGGCCATGTAGTTGAAAAGAATGCCCGGATGCGCATGCGGATCGCGTGACTTGAGCTTCACGCGCCCGCGGCTCGGCGAGCGCATCGATCCGACGTGCGCCTGAAATCCGTGCATCTTGATCGGATTCGATCCGTTGTAGTTGATCGCCACCGGCAAGAAGTGATACTGAATGTTCGGCCACGGGTCGTCGTCGCGTGTGCGGATGAACCCGCCCGCTTCGAACTGATTGCTCGCGCCGATGCCCGTGCCGTTCAGCATCCACTCGAGGCCGATCGCCGGCTGATTCCACCACTGCAACGCCGGATACAAGGAGACAGGCTCCTTGCATTCGTATTGCATGTACATCTCCAGGTGATCCTGCAAGTTCTCACCGACACCCGGCAGATCGTGCACCACGGGAATCTCCAGCTCCCTGAGCCACGCCGGCCGCCCCACGCCCGAGCGTTGCAGCAATTGCGGCGAAGCAATCGCGCCGCTGCACACGAGCACCTCGCGCCGCACATGCGCCGTGACACGCTGCCCGCCGTGCAGATACGCGACGCCGATTGCACGCTTGCCCGCGAACACCACGCGGTCGGTGGTTGCATGCGTAACGATCGTGAGATTCGCGCGATGCTTCGCGCGATCCAGATACCCGCGCGCCGTGCTCGCACGCCGTCCGTTCGCAGTCACAGTGCGATCCATCGGGCCGAAACCTTCTTGCTGATAACCGTTCAGATCCTCGGTGCGCGGATAACCCGCCTGCACGCCGGCCTCGACCATCGCGGCGAAAAGCGGATTGTTGCCGGGCTTGCTCGTCGTCACATGCACGGGGCCATCGCCGCCGTGATACGCATTCGGACCGATATCGCGTGTCTCCGCCTTCCGAAAATACGGCAGGCAGTCGAGATAGCTCCAGTCATCGAGCCCCGGCTGCGCGGCCCAGTTATCGTAATCGAGCGCATTGCCGCGGATATAGCACATGCCATTGATGAGCGACGATCCGCCCAGCCCCTTGCCGCGCCCACATTCCATGCGGCGGTTGTTCATATGCGGCTCGGGCTCGGTTTCATACGCCCAGTTATAGCGCCGCCCCTGAAGCGGATATGCCAGCGCCGCGGGCATCTGCGTGCGAAAGTCGAAGCGATAGTCCGGCCCGCCCGCTTCGAGCAGCAGCACGCTCACGTCCTCGTCTTCGGTGAGGCGCGACGCGAGCACGTTGCCCGCCGATCCCGCGCCGACGATGATGTAGTCGTATTCTTTCGCGCTCATCGCAAATACTCCTTAAAACACGGGCTGATAGGGGCCGAGCTCGACCTGCACGGACTTGATGCGCGTATAGGCATGCAGCGTGACGATGCCGTTCTCTCGCCCGATGCCCGATTGCTTGTAGCCGCCCACGGGCATTTCCGCCGGCGATTCACCCCACGTATTGATCCAGCAAATGCCCGCCTGAAGCCGATGAATCACGCGATGCGCGCGCGACAGGTTCTCCGTCACGACACCGGCCGCAAGACCGTAATCCGTATCGTTGGCGCGCGCGATGACTTCGCTTTCGTCATCGAACGCGAGAATGCTCATCACGGGTCCGAAGATTTCCTCGCGCACGATGCGCATGTCGTCGCGACAATCGGCGAAGACGGTCGGCTCGACATACTGGCCGGAAGCGAAGATGCCATCGGTCATGCGCGAACCGCCCGCGACGAGCCGCGCGCCTTCGCGCTTGCCGCTCTCGATGAAGCCGAGCACCTTCCGCAATTGCGCTGCGCTCACGAGCGGCCCGAAGTTGGTATCCGGATCATCGGGTGCGCCGATGCGAATGCGCTTCACGCGCGCCAGAACCAGCGCTTCGAATTCATCCATGACACCGCGCGCCACGAACACGCGCGTGCCGTTCGTGCACACCTGTCCCGAGCTGAAGAAGTTCGCGCTCATCGCGATATCGGCGGCGCGTTCGAGGTTGGCATCGTCGAAGACGATGAGCGGCGACTTGCCGCCCAGTTCCATCGTCACTTCCTTGAGCGTCGAGCCGCCCGCGTGGGCCATCACCTTCTTTCCCGTTTCGACGCCGCCCGTGAACGAAATCTTGTCGATGCCGGCATGTTCGGCGAGCATCGCACCGACCCGGCCATCGCCCTGCACGACGTTGAAGACGCCCGCGGGCACGCCCGCTTCGGTATAGATTTCGGCAAGCTTCAACGCGGTCAGCGGCGTGACTTCGCTCGGCTTGAAGATCATCGCGTTGCCCGCGGCGAGCGCGGGCGCGGACTTCCAGCACGCGATCTGAATCGGGTAATTCCACGCGCCGATGCCCGCGCACACGCCGAGCGGTTCGCGCCGCGTATAGACGAACGACGATTCGCGCAGCGGAATCTGCTCGCCTTCGATGGCCGTCGCAAGCCCCGCGTAATACTCGATGACATCCGCGCCCGTGACGATATCGACCGTGCGCGTCTCGGCGATCGGCTTGCCGGTATCGCGCGTTTCGATCGCGGCGAGCTCGTCGTTGCGCGCGCGAAGCAGGTCGACCGCGCGGCGCAGGATGCGCGAGCGCTGCATCGCGGTCATCGCGGCCCATTCGCGCTGGCCCTCACTCGCCGAGCGCACCGCGCGATCGATATCCGCCTGCGACGCCTGCTGCACGCGCGCGAGCGTTTCGCCGGTCGCGGGATCGAGCGTGTCGAAGGTTTCGCCGCTCGTCGCATCGACGTATTCGCCGCCGATATAAAGCCGTTGCTCTCCGAATGCGGACATGTCGCGCTCCTTCAAAAGTGATGGACTCAACCGCGCGCTTCCAGCACGAGGTCGATGTAGTCGTAGGCGAGCCGCAGCGCGCCCTTCGTATCGAACGGTTCGCCCGCGAGCGCGCCGCGCAGCCACAGGCCGTCGATCAGCGCGGCGAGGCCGCTCGCGGCACGGCGCGCGGCCGGCTTCGGCAATGCTCGCGCGAAATCCGCGCACAGATTCGAATTCAGACGCCGGGTGTTCACGCGTTGCAGCCGCCGCAGCTCCGGCTTGTGCATGCTCTCCGACCAGAAGGCGAGCCACGTCTTCATGACCGGCCCGTTCACCTGTTCGACGTCGAAATTCGCGGCGACGACCGCGCGCAGCTTCGAGCGCGGATCGGGCTTCGCGGCCTTGCGGCGGCGTGACGTGCCCTGCCACAGCGAGCGCAGCACATGACGCATCGTGGCTTCGAGCAGGCCATCCTTGTCGCCGAAGTAGTGACTGACGATTCCCGTCGACGTACTCGCGCGCTGCGCGACCGAGGCGAGCGTCGCGCCCGCGAGCCCCGACTGGTCGATGGTGTGCAACGTGGCGTCGATGAGTTGTGCGCGGCGGATCTCGCGCATTCCGAGCTTGGGCATGGCGGTTCTGTAGCAGACGAGTTGCGCCGATACTAGGTTTTTTATTTTGAACGGTCAATCAATAAAAACCGGGTCGAAAGGATTTCGGGGCGCGATGTCGGTTTCAGTCAAACGCGCGTCGCATTGAGTGACAGTCGCGGCTTCGCGAGAGCGCTACCCTCGTTTCACGGGCGCGATGAGGCAACGATGAGCCAAAGGAGTGCGGCGGACTCGTCGCGCGTGCCGTCCACGAATCATGGAGACGATCAATGAGCAGCAATCGCGGCGTCGTTTATCTGGGGCAGGGCAAGGTCGAGGTGCAATCCATCGACTATCCGAAAATGGTGGATCCACGCGGCCGCGACATCGGCCACGGCGTCATTCTGAAAGTAGTCAGCACCAATATTTGCGGTTCGGACCAGCACATGGTGCGCGGCCGGACGACTGCGCAGGTCGGTCTCGTGCTCGGCCACGAGATCACGGGCGAAGTCATCGAAGTGGGGCGCGATGTGGAGACGCTCGCGGTCGGCGATCTCGTGTCGGTGCCCTTCAATGTCGCTTGCGGCCGTTGCCCGACCTGCAAGGCGCAGCACACGGGCGTGTGCCTGAACGTGAATCCGTCGCGCGCGGGCGGCGCGTACGGCTATGTCGATATGGGCGGGTGGATCGGCGGCCAGGCGGAATACGTGATGGTTCCGTACGCGGACTTCAATCTGCTGAACTTTCCGGACAAGGCCCAGGCGATGTCGAAGATCCGCGACCTCACCTGCCTCTCCGACATTCTTCCGACGGGTTATCACGGCGCGGTGATGGCGGGCGTCGGGCCGGGCTCGACGGTGTATATCGCGGGCGCGGGCCCGGTCGGCATGGCGGCGGCGGCATCGGCGCGCCTGCTGGGTGCGGCGTGCACGATCGTCGGCGACATGAACGAGGAGCGTCTTGCGCACGCGCGTGCGATGGGCTTCGAGACGATCAACCTGTCGAACGACGCGACGCTCGGCGAGCAGATCGAGCAGATTCTGGGCAAGCCGGAAGTGGACTGCGCGGTGGATTGCGTGGGCTTCGAGGCGCATGGCCACGGCAGCGACAGCGGCCACGAAGCGCCCGCGACGGTGCTCAATTCGCTGATGGAGATCACGAAGGCGGCGGGCGCAATCGGCATTCCGGGTCTCTACGTGACCGACGATCCCGGCGCCGTAGACGCCGCCGCGAGGAAAGGCAGCCTGAGCATCCGCTTCGGCCTCGGCTGGGCGAAGTCGCACTCGTTCCATACCGGGCAGACGCCGGTCATGAAGTACAACCGCAATCTGATGCAGGCGATTCTGTGGGACCGGTTGCCGATTGCGGATATCGTCAATGTGACGGTCGTGTCGCTCGATGAAGCGCCGGACGGTTATCGCAAGTTTGATGGCGGTGCGCCGCGGAAATTCGTCATCGATCCGCATGGGTTGTTGAAGGCGGCTTGAGGGTAGCGCCCCCGGAGGTTGTTTTGCTGCGGGGGCAGTTGGCCGTGTTTGTTGGTCTATTAGCATTGCCCCGGAGAGGGGCTTTTGCGCGCAAGAAATCGCCGTGCGACGGAGTTTAACGCTTCCGTAAAAAAGCGCACGCGGGATTCCGCCGTATTCTTTCAAGTCCGGCGCGTGGTTGCGCCGCGAACGGGTCTTGGCAGCTTGAAGCAATCCGCACCGGCACGGCAAGCTTTAATCACGTCTTGCTCCACGGCTTGCGCGCCGTGCGTGGCTGGTTCATCTGGGTCGAGGCGGCATCGCGCGGCGTGCGCGAAGACTTGCACAGGCGCAGCTTCGTTGCGGTCGCATTCATCACGCGCGCCGCGTCCTTCACAAGACCTACGGCGTATTCCCCTGAACTAGCGGAAATCAAGCCAAAAACGCCATCCTGCGAACAAAAATCGGCGTCATACTTGACGCATGAAGGCCGATTATCTCCGCACCGCGCTTTCCGTCCGCCTCGCGCGCCCCGATGACGCCGCCGAGATCGCGCGCATCCACGTCAAGGCCTGGCAGGCCGCTTATCGTTCGATCTTTCCCGCCGAATTTCTCGATTCCCTCTCCATCGCGAAGCGTCGCGCGCTATGGACCGCCTTGATCGCACGCGGCACGCCACGTGTGATGCTTGCGCAACGCAACGACATCCTGCTGGGCTGGATCGCATGGGGACCGTCGCGCGACCACGACAAAGGCAGCACGGACGCCGAAATCGAAGCCATCTACGTCGATCCGGCGCATTGGCGCAAGGGCGCAGGCAGGATGTTGATCGACGAGGCCATCAACGCCGCGGCGAGCGAAGGCTATCGGGAAATGACGCTCTGGGCGCTGGAAGAAAACGCGCACGGCCTGCGCTTTTATAAGGCACTCGGCTTTGCGCTGGATGGCGTGTTCCGCACGGAACGTGTCGGCGGATGCGAAGTCTGCGAAACGCGCCTTCACCTGAGGATCTGAGCGGCTCAGGCCACCATCGCAGGGACGGAAGACAACGACGGCACCTGTTTGCGCCGTTCGCGCGTCGGCGCCGTGCCGAACGCATCGCGATAGCTTTTCGAGAAATGACACGCCGACTGGAAGCCGCACGCCATCGTAATATGCATGATGGACATGTCGGTCTGCAGCAGCAGCTCGCGCGCGCGCCGCAGACGCAAGGTCAGGTAGTAATGCGTCGGCGTCATGCCGAGGTGCTCGCGGAATAGCCGCTGCAATTGCCGTTGCGACATGCCCGCGAGCCGCGCCAGTTCTTCGCGCGACAACGGCTCCTCGATGTTGTTCTCCATCAGCGAGATGACTTCGAAGAGCGACTTGTTCGCCGACCCGAGACGCGCCACCAGAGGCATGCGTTGCTGTGCGCTCGTATCCCGCACATGCTCGACGATGAACTGCTCGGCAATCTGCGTGACCCGCGCCGTGCCGACGCGCGCGGCGATCAGATTCAGCATCATGTCGAGCGGCGCGACGCCGCCCGTGCACGTCACGCGATCGCGGTCGATCACGAACAGCTCCTTGAGAAAGCGCGTGTCGGGAAACTCTTCCTTGAGCGCCGACATGTTCTCCCAGTGGATCGCGCACGCATAGCCGGCGAGCAGTCCCGCGCGCGCCAGGGCATAGGTGCCGGTGCAAAGCGAGCCGAGCACGCTGCCCGTGCGTGCGAAGCGGCGCAAGGCCGACAGATGCGCGGGCGTCGTCGAGCGCTGCACGTCGATGCCGCCGACCACGAACACGATGTCGGGCTGTCCCACGCAGTCCACCGGACCGGTATCGACGGAGAGCCCGTTGCTCGCCGTGACGGGCCCGCCGTCCGGACTCACGATCGACCATCGATAGAGCGGCTGCCCTGTCAGGTAGTTCGCCATGCGCAGGACTTCAACCGCATTCGTGAACGCGATCATCGTGAAGTTGGGAAGCGGCATGAACGCGAAGTGCGACAGCGACGCCGTGCGATCGGAGGACATGTGAGAACTGATTCCTTGGAATCTGATGTTTGACGCCGTCAATCGCGGCGCTTTACCACTTCTTCAATTTTGGTTTCGAGTGCAACTACCATGCCATCAGGCTAAACCCTGAGCCATGGAAGCCACCGTGCATGCTTTGCTGCGGGTACGCACTAGGGCGGGGCCATGTGTCGCGAGCCGCGCACTGCCTGAGCGCACGATCGTTCCGATGCAGTGCAGCAGAAAGAACGAATACATGCGCTACACCGAATCCGAATTCGCCACTTGTCGAAAACAGACGTGCATGTCGGAAAAGGCAAAGAACACGTCTGAATTCGTAAATTGACCGGCAGGGCGAAAGTCAAGAATAGACGCAACGACGAAGGAATCGATCAGGCGCTCCAAAGCGCGTCAGACCTTCGTCTTTCCCCTCTACCCGGCAACGCGGAGCACACCCAGATGAGCACCCTCCACAACGACAGCATCATCATCGACGGACTGAACATCTCGAAGTTCGAGCGCTCCGTGTTCGAGGACATGAGAAAGGGCGGCGTGAC
>NZ_JALQDH010000058.1:0-56775 GCF_023631365.1 Caballeronia sp. INML2
TTGCTTGTACTGGGTTCTTTCGTTCATCGCAACACCTTATATGAGACAGGTGTTGCACTTCAGATTTGAGGCCGCCGTCATATTTTTTTCTCTGGACGCCGCTGAACTTTTTCTGCGAAAGTAATTCGTAAGGAACTCGCTGCACTGCAATGCAGATGTGGCCCCTTTTTGATTCTTTTGCGTCGGCATCGTTAGACGCGCTTGTTCTGGAGAGAAATGCATGAATCGACCGAAACGAATGCTATTGGAAAACATTGCGTGGGCACGCGAGACCGCGCATGCCGATGCGCAGTTCTTTCCGCGTCTCGCGCAGGGACAAAGCCCGAAGGTGTTGTGGCTCGGCTGCGCGGATAGCCGCGTGCCCGCTGAAACGGTGACGAATGCCAATCCCGGCGATCTCTTCGTTCATCGCAATATCGCCAACCTCTTCTCGCCTTCCGATGACAACACAATGAGCGTGCTGGAATATGCGGTGCGCGTGCTGAAAGTCGATCACGTGATCGTATGCGGCCATTACGGATGCGGCGGTGTACGCGCCTCGCTTCTACCGCAATCGAGCGACTTGCCGCACGTGAATCGCCGGATCGCGCCGCTGTGCGCATTGGGGCAACGGCATCGACACGAGCTCGATGCATTCTCCGAACTCGATGCGCGCGCGAACCGTCTCGCCGAACTGAACGTGCTCGAACAAGTGCGTCTTTTGCGGCAACACGCAATCGTTTGCGAGCGCGACGAGCCGCCGCTCGTTCACGGCTGGATCTTCGGCCTTCATGACGGCCTCATCAAGGTTCTCGCTTCCGGCTACGCCGATGAGGGGGAAACGCAGCACGCTGCGCGCGCGCAGGTCGCATCGTTGCAAGCCGCTTAAGCCCGCTTTCCTGAATCGATCACCCGAAGATGCGATGTCGCTTTCGCGACTTTCGCAGGCCCCAACTCGTTCGAAGAAAAACTATGAACTCTGGTAACCGTATCGCCACTTTCCCGCGTGACATGTTCGCGGGCACTGTCGTCTTCCTGGTCGCGATGCCGCTGTGCCTCGGCATCGCCAATGCATCGGGTGTCGAGCCATTCGCCGGGCTCCTGTCGGGCATCATCGGCGGACTAGTCGTCGCGTTGCTGAGCGGCTCGCAACTGAGCGTGAGCGGTCCGGCAGCGGGCCTGATCGTGATTGTCGTCGATGGCATCGCCGGGCTCGGAAGCTTCTCAGCGTTCCTGCTTGCCGTGCTGCTCTCGGGCGCGATCCAGTTCGGCTTCGGCATGTTGAAGGCGGGGCGCTTCGCAGCCTATGTGCCGTCGTCGGTGATCAAGGGCATGCTCGCCGCGATCGGTCTTCTGCTCGTCATCAAGCAGATTCCCCTTGCCGCGGGCTTCGCCAATGGAGGCGCCCCGGCCGCGAGCGGACCCGGCGTGCTCGGTACGCCGTTCGGACCGATATCGGCGGCGGCGTGCATCGTGGCCGTCGTATCGCTTGCGATGCTCGCAGGCTGGGAAACGCGCGCAATGCGCCGCTTTGCGCTCGTGCGCGCCGTGCCCGCGCCGCTCGCGGTGGTCGCGTTCGGCATCGGCGCGACCTTGTTGCTCGACCTGTTCGCGCCGGGCTTCGCACCGCCCGCGCAACATCGCGTCGCGCTGCCGTCGCTCGAATCGTTCGCTGCATTCACGAATGCGCTCGAATTGCCGAACTTCTCTCAGTTCGTGAATCCCGATGTGTGGCGGCTCGCCTTCACGCTCGCCATCGTCGCGAGTCTCGAAACGCTGTTGAGCCTCGAAGCCGTCGAGCAACTCGACCCGAAGAAGCGCGCGGCACATCCCGATCGTGAGCTGAAAGCGCAAGGCATCGGCAACATGATGGCCGGTGCGATTGGCGCACTGCCGATCACCTCGGTCATCGTGCGCAGCTCGGCGAACGTGCATGCGGGTGCGCAGAGCCGCTGGTCATCGTTCGTGCATGGCGCGCTGCTGCTCGCGAGTGTGTTCGCGCTGACGAGCGTAATCAACCTGATTCCGCTTGCCTGCCTCGCGGCCATCCTGATCTTCACCGGTTTGAAGCTCGCCAAGCCTTCGTTGTTCGCGGCCATCGCGAAACAGGGCATCGAACGCTTCGCGCCGTTCATCGTGACGATTGCGGGCGTGTTGCTGACCGACTTGCTGATGGGCATCCTGCTCGGCATCGGGTGCAGTCTTCTGCTTGCGATCCGCGCGAATCTCAAGCGCCCGATTACGATGACGCAACACGACGATCATTATCTGGTGTCGTTCCGTAAGGACGTTTCGTTTCTCGGCAAGGTCACATTGAAGCATCTTCTGCGCACCATCCCCGATGGCGCGACGGTGATCTTCGATGCATCACGCGCGGACTATGTCGACCCGGACGTACGCGAGGAGATCGATCAGTTCACGGCGGCCGCGGCTTCGCGAGGCATGCATGTCGAATGCAGGAAATTGCCGCCTGCCGGATCGCAAACGGGCATGTCCGCGCTGCGCGGCAGATGGTCCGGTTTGAACAGACAAGGCATGACTTCCGAGTAAGCGATCAACCCGGCGTCGATGGCGTCAGGTGCGCGTACACATCGTGCGCCGGCTCGAGCATCACGTTGTGATCGCTGCAGTAGAACACGTTCACTGGACCGTCTTGATACAGCCTGAACGCGGTGGTGTTCGTGCTCGTCGGCGCGACGTTGATCGCAGGCAATCCCGCTTCCGTGCTGGACGTAAGGGCTGCGTCTAGCACTTCATCCTGCGTTTGCGCTCGATCGCACAAATACGCATCCATTGCAATCCATTGCTGTTCGTCCATTGCCTCTCCCTTTTCTCTGCGGTGATCGCACCAGGAAACGATGCGACAAGGCGATAAACGATTTAGATAGGCACTCGAACGATGTTGGGCGATGCTCGGCGCAGTTCATGCCCGAGTTGATCGACAGTCAATCTGATCGCATCGATCAGCGCCCGTGCCGCCGGCGATGGCGTGCCGCCCGCGCGCATCGTAAGGCCGATTTCCCGCCGCGTGTTGTGCAGGGGAATGTCCATCACGACAAGCTGGCCTGATTCGCATTCGTAGTGCAATTGCTGTGCCGACACGGCCGCGAGCATGTCCGTATGCATCAAGAGGCCGCGGATGACAGCGAGATCGGCAGTCTCGACGGTCGGCATCGGAGGCTTGAGTTTCCCGCGTTTGAACTGCGCCTCGAACATGCCCCGCGCGGGCGCCTGACTGCGCGGCAAGATCCATTGCGCGGCAATCAGATCCTTGAGCGTCAAACCGCTCACACTCGCGAGCGGATGCCCGCGACGCGCGAGCACGACGATGTCTTCCGACATCATGCGCTCATTCACGAGACCGCTCGACGCATCGTTCTGACGCAGTGCACCCAGCACGAAGTCGATATCGCCCGCGCGCAGTCCCGCGACTAGCGTTTCATAAGCGCTCTCGTCGGTCACGACGCGCACGCCCGGATATTGCGCGGCCACGCGCGCGATAGCACCCGGCAGGATCAACGTTCTGCCGAGCGGCAGCGCGCCGACCGTGACATAGCCCTGAATCGTGCCCCGCAAAGCCGCGAGATCATCGGGGATATGGCGCAGTTCGTTTAGCGCGCGGCGCACGTGCAGCACGAAGGTTTCGCCTTCGCTCGTGAGCAGCAGTCCGCGCGGGCTGCGATAGAACAGTTGCATGCCCGAGCCCGTTTCCATGATGCGGATCGCGCTGCTGACAGCCGGCTGACTGAGGCCCAATGTCTGCGCCGCGCTCGGCATATGCCGATGGCGCGCTAGCGCGGAGAACAATTGCAACCGCCGCGTGTTGAGCAGAAAGGCGGGAAGCGTGCCTCCGGGCGCGGTTCGGCGGCGCGATTGACGCGTCGCGCACCATTGCGCCAGCTCTTCCAGTTCCGCGAAGATGCGCTGGCAGCGCAACAGCACGGCGCGTCCCGCGGGCGTCGGCAGCATGCCCGACGGACGGCGCTCCAGCAACGTCTCGCCGACCGCCGCCTCGAGTTCCTGCAGGGAACGCGTGACTGCCGATTGGGCGCGGAACAGCGCGGCGGCGGCACGCGTGGCGCTGCCCATCTGCGCAACGAGACGGAACGCGCGCAAATAGGCGAGGTTGAGCAGTTCACGATCGTTCATGGCGAAAGGCGAATGAGCATCCCATCAGTTTGATTTATCGCATCGTAACCTCTTTCGATGCGCACGCTCACCTTCCGCTAATTGTCGGCGCCGATCACATGAATTGAACGACGGACGCCCGCAACGGCTCGTCCAATGATCGGAGGCTTGCGCATCGGGCGCCTGATCGCCGATGAAGCCGATCGCCTCGATGCGGATCTCATCGTGCTCACGATCAGACGTCAAGAATCCTGAGGCGTTGCAACGCTTCGATTTGGGTCTGAAGATTGCGCCCGCGATTCTTGCGGCATAGCGCTTGTGCCGACGACACATCGCCTTGCCGCAACGCGTTGACGATTGCGCGCAGTTCCCGCGCTTGCGATTCGTCGAGTTCAATCAGCCGCAGCGTCAATTCCCGCACGCGGCGCACCTGTTCCGAGCATGGGCGCGCACGCGGGACGGCATCACGATGAACTCGCCGTGGATCGTGTGTTCATCGGTTCATGAACGAACAGCCGTATCGAGGACTTGCGCACGGCCGCGCACATCGTCGATGGCCGTCATCGACGCGCCGGAAAGCATCGAGCATATGCGCGAGCTCACGCGGCGTCTGAAGCCGCTCGGCAAGCCGATTCTCTTCAATCAGGCCCTTACCGGAAAGAGTCCTTGTGTCTCGATGAAAGACGCCTACGAAATGGGCTTCGATTACACGTTGAGCCCCATCGAACCGATGCTCGCGACGCACAAGGCGGTGAAGGACATGCTCGACGTGTTCGTACGGGAAGGTTCGACCGATGCCATCGCCGATCGTCTGACGCCGTTCGAGGAGTACAACCGCTTTGTCGGGCTTGCAACCGAAATAGCGGGCGTGATCGCCTTCCGTTGCGAATAGAGAAGAGGTGTGTAAATCGATGGATAACGGCGCGCCCGATCCGAAGCCGGCGCAGGGCTTGTGGGGTGTCAATAGTCAAGTAAAGACTTCGTAAGCGCAGCAAGTCTCGGCGCTATACTGACCATCCCTCCACCGCATCCCGATCCGCAGGACCATCCGGCGGCGCACGTCCAAAAATTGGCTGAACACGATCTCGCAAAACTCAAAATCGACCGGGGACCGTCCGGGACGATGCCGCGGCGCCGGCGCAACTGGCTTCGATACGCGGTCATCGTCGCGATCCTGATCGCGCTCGCCGCCGTCGCGTTTCGTCTCGCCGGCCCGCAGGCCGTGGAGACCGCCACGGTCACATCCGTGTATCCGTCGCAGAGCTATACGCTGCTGAACGCTACGGGCTATGTCGTGCCGCAGCGCAAGGCGGCGGTCGCGTCGAAGGGGCAAGGGCGCGTCGAATGGCTCGGCGTGCTCGAAGGCACGCCCGTGAAGGAAGGTCAGATCATCGCGCGGCTCGAGAGCAATGACGTGGCCGCGTCGCTCGCGCAGGCACAGGCACAGGTCAAGGTTGCGCGGGCCAATCTGGAGCTTCAGCGCGCCGAGCTGAAGAACGCGGAAGTCGATCTCGCTCGTTACAAGATCCTCGCCCCGCAAGGGGCCATTCCCGCGACGCAATACGACGCCGCGCTCGCCCGCTACGACAAGGCGAGAGCGTCCATCAACAGCGACGAAGCCGCGATCGTTTCGGCCCAGGCCAACGCGCAGGCCGCGCAAGTGGCCGTCGATCAGACTGTGATCCGCGCGCCTTTCGACGGCGTCGTGCTGGAGAAACACGCGAATGTCGGCGACAACATCACGCCTTTCTCGTCGGCGTCGGATAGCAAGGGCGCGGTCGTGACCATCGCCGACATGAAAACGCTCGAAGTCGAAGCCGATGTCGCCGAGTCGAACATCTCGCGCATCGCCGTCGAGCAACCGTGCGAAATCCAGCTCGACGCGCTGCCCGACGTGCGCTTCGCGGGCCGCGTGTCGCGCATCGTGCCGACGGTCGATCGTTCCAAAGCCACCGTGCTCGTGAAAGTGCGCTTCGTCGAGCGCGACGCGCGCGTGCTGCCCGATATGTCCGCGAAGGTCGCGTTCCTGTCGAAGCCCGTGCCGCCGGAGGACAAGAAGGCGGTCGTCGCCGTGCAGCCGGCGGCTGTCGTCACGCGCGACGGCAAGAAGGTGGTCTTCATCGTCGAGCGCGACACCGCGCGCGAAGTGCCCGTGACGACGGGCGAGCGCATCGGCGATCTGCTGGCCGTGCAGGGCGTGAAGCCCGGCGATGTGCTCGTCCTCGCGCCCGGCGACAAGATCAGGGACGGCGCGAAAGTCACGCTGGCGAAGAAATAGCGTGAGCACGACGCCTCTCGTTCAGATCAGCCACGTCGTCAAGTCGTACCGGCGCGGCGTGCAGACGGTGCCGGTGCTGACCGACATCACGCTATCCATCGCGGAAGGAAATTTCGTCGCGCTGATGGGGCCATCGGGTTCGGGCAAGAGCACGCTGCTCAACCTGATCGCGGGCATCGACCGGCCCGATAGCGGCGAGCTGCTCGTCGGCGGACTCGATATCACGCGACTGCCCGAAGCCGCGCTCGCGGACTGGCGCGCGGCGAACGTCGGCTTCATCTTTCAGTTCTATAACCTGATGCCGGTGCTGTCCGCATTCGAGAACGTCGAATTGCCGTTGATGCTGACGCGCCTCACGCGCCAGGAGCGGCGCGAGCGCGTCGCGATGGTCCTCGACATGGTCAACATGGCGGACCGCATGAGCCACTATCCATCGGAGCTCTCGGGCGGGCAGCAGCAGCGCGTCGCGATTGCGCGGGCGCTGATCACTGACCCGAAGCTGATCGTCGCCGACGAACCGACCGGCGATCTCGACCGCAACTCCGCCGCCGATGTCCTCACGATGCTGCAACGCCTGAACGACAAGCTCGGCAAGACCATCATCATGGTGACGCACGATGCTCACGCCGCGGGCGCGGCGAAGGCGCTCGTGCATCTGGAGAAGGGGGAACTGATCGATGGAACCGCGCGCTAGACCATCATGTTCGTGCTCAAGCTGATCCTGCGCAACGCGCTGCGGCACAAGCTGCGCACCACGCTGACGGTGCTCGGTCTCACGATCGCCGTGCTCGCTTACGGCCTGCTGCACACGGTCGTGGACGCGTGGTACGCGGGCGCGGCGGCGGCATCGAATGCGCGGCTCGTCACGCGCAATGCGATCTCGCTCGTGTTTCCCTTGCCGCTCGCATACGAGAACCGCATCCGCGGCGTCGATGGCGTGACGCTCGTGGCACGTTCGAACTGGTTCGGCGGCGTCTATCGCGACCCGAAGAACTTCTTCGCGCAGTTCGCCGTGTCCGACAATTATCTCGATCTCTATCCCGAGTTCATCGTTCCGGATCAGCAACGCGCCGATTATCAGCGCGATCGCAAGGGCGCGCTCATCGGCCGGCAACTCGCGGATCAATATGGCTTCAAGGTCGGCGACGTCATTCCGCTCAAGGGCACGATCTATCCGGGAACATGGGACTTCGTCGTGCGCGGCATCATGGAAGGCCGCGAGGAATCGACGATCACGCGGCAACTCATCTTTCACTACGACTATTTGAACGAGACGATCCGCAAGACGACCAAACGCACCGTGGATCAGGTCGGCGTGTATGTGGTCGGCATTCGTGACCCGGACGAAGCCGCGGCCGTCTCGCGCAACATCGACAGCGTCTTCAAGAACTCGCTTGCCGAAACGCTCACCGAAACGGAGCAGGCGTTCCAACTCGGCTTCGTCGCCATGTCCAATCAGATCATTGCGGCGATACGCGTCGTGTCGTACGTGGTCATCCTCATCATCATGGCGGTGATGGCGAACGCAATGGCGATGAGCGCGCGTGAGCGCATCACCGAATACGCGACGCTGAAGGCGCTCGGCTTCGGTCCTGGCTTCCTGTCGATGCTCGTGTTCGGCGAATCGATGGCGATCTGCGCGATCGGCGGCGGCATCGGCATTCTGGCGACGCCGCCAATGGCCGAAGTCTTCAAGCGCGCGACGGGCGGCGTGTTTCCGGTCTTCATGGTGTCGCACGAGACCATGCTGTTGCAGGCCGCGTGCGCGTTCGCCGTGGCGATGGCGGCGGCGATCGTGCCGGCGGTGCAGGCGAGCCGCGTGCGCATTGTCGAAGGCCTTCGGGCGATCGGCTGAGGACGCGCGATGGCCATTCCCGTTTCCTACGTCGCACGCAATCTCTGGGCGCGCCGGCTCACGACGATGCTGACCGCGGGCGGTCTCGCGCTCGTCGTGTTCGTGTTCGCGACCGTGCTGATGCTCGACGCGGGCCTCAAGAAGACGCTCGTCTCGACCGGTGAAGCGGACAATGTCGTCGTGATCCGCAAGGGCGCGGAAACGGAGATCCAGAGCGCGATCGACCGCAATCAGGCGAACGTGATGCAGATGCATCCATCGGTCGCGATGAACGGCGACGGCGAGCCGCTCGCATCGAAGGAAACCGTGGTGCTGATTTCGCTCACCAAGCTCGGCTCGAACACGCCCGCGAACGTCGTGATCCGCGGCGTGTCGCCGATGGGCGTGCAACTGCGTCCGCAAGTGAAGCTCACGGCGGGGCGCATGTTCAGGCGCGGGTCGTCGGAGATCATCGTCGGGAGCAGCATCGCGAAGGGATTCGGCGGCACGCGCATCGGCGATCATCTGCGCTTCGCGCAGCGCGACTGGACCGTCGTGGGTCACTTCGATGCGGGCGGCAGTGGTTTCGATTCGGAAATCTGGGGCGACGTCGATCAGTTGATGCAGTCGTTCCGGCGCACGAGCTTTTCGTCGATGGTCGTGCGGCTCGCGCGCAGCGATGCGTTCGAGCGCTTCAAAGCCGATATCGACGTGGACCCGCGTCTCGCCGACGAGGCGAAGCGCGAGCAGGTCTTCTACGGCGATCAGTCGAAGGCGCTGTCGACGTTCATCAATATCCTCGGCTTCACGCTGTCGATTATCTTTTCTATCGCCGCGATGATCGGCGCGATGATCACGATGTACGCGTCGGTGGCCAATCGCGTCGCGGAGATCGGCACGTTGCGCGCGCTCGGCTTCAAGCGCTTCGACGTGCTCGGCGCGTTCCTGCTCGAAGCGTTGCTGCTCGGGCTGGTCGGCGGTGTGGCGGGGCTGTGCTGCGCGGCGCTGATGCAGTTCGCTTCGTTCTCGACCACGAATTTCCAGACCTTCGCGGACCTCTCATTCCGATTCATGCTGACGCCTTCGGTCATCGCGAGGACGCTCGGCTTCTCGCTCGTGATGGGACTGGTCGGCGGCTTCCTGCCGGCGTTGCGGGCTTCGAGGATGAACATCGTCGACGCCTTGCGGGCGCGATGATTCAGTTTCCCCGAACGGTCGATGCAGAACTATTGAATTTTCAGCATTCATAGTGCGGCGTAGAGTGGTGCTGGCTCAACCGGCTTTCGAAGGAGAATCCTCATGCCGCTCGTCAGAATCTCGCTCGTGAAGGGCAAACCGCGCGATCATATCCGCGCGATCTCGAACAGCGTCCACGAGGCGCTCGTCGAAGCGTTCAAGGTGCCGGCCGACGACCGCTTCCAGCTGATACAGGAGCACGACCGCGACGACTTCATTTACGATCCCGGGTATCTCGGGGTCGAGCGTAGCGATGACCTCGTGTTCATTCACATCACCGCGAGCGACTGGCGCGACACGGCGACGAAGAAGACGTTCTACACGACATTGGCGGCGAAGCTCGCGAGATCGCCGGGCTTGCGTCCCGAGGACGTGCTGATCGTGCTTGCGCCGAATCGCCGTGAGGACTGGTCGTTCGGACGCGGACTCGCACAATATGTGGAGGACGCGGCCTGAGAAGAAACCGCGAAGGAGGCAGACCCGTGATCAACCCGACGATCCTGAAAGGCGCGTGCCATTGCGGTGCGGTGGTCTTCGAAGTCGAGACGCCGGCCGAGCCGGCCGTGCGCTGCAATTGCAGCCTGTGCCGGCGGCGCGGCGCGGTAATGTCGCCGCCGTTCCCCAGGGACAAACTGCGCATCCTTTCAGGCGAAAGCGAACTCACGCTCTATCAGTTCAATACGCAAGTCGCAAAACATTTCTTCTGCAAGCACTGTGGAATTTACACGTTCCATCAGACGCGCTCGAATCCCGACAACTGGCGCGTGAACCTCGGCTGCATCGATGGCGTCGATGCCTATTCGATCGAGGCGCCCGTCGCGGACGGCGCGAGCCACTCGGTCGTCGGAAAACCATAGCGGCGCGGCCGTGTGAGTGAAGTCGCCGGGAACGCCGCATGCTATATCGCGGCACCCACAAGCCGTTCGCGTGCGATGCGTCGAAGCGCAACCGAGTTTGCAGACGAACGGCGTTCGATAACGACACTCACATGGTGCGCCGTCATGGTCAAGAAAACCTCGAACGAACCCGACGCAGTACGCCGCCGCCTGCTTGCCGCACTCGCCAGCACCGCCATGCTGTCCGCCTGCGGTGGCGGCAGCGACGACGACTCCGGCACTGTCACGCCGAAGAGTCCCATCGGCGACATTCCGCCCGATCGCGCAAATCTGCCGCGCCCCGCGTTGCCCGCGCCGGCGACATCGGGCATCGATCACATCGTGCTCGTCACGATGGAGAACCGCTCCTTCGACCACCTGCTCGGCTGGGTGCCGGGCGTCGAGGGCGTGCAGGCGGGCAGGCAGTTCACCGATGCATTCGGCGAGGCGCATCCGACGTTTTCGCTGTCGGCCAACGCGGCCTATGGTTTTCAGGGCTGCCAGTTCGCGGACCCGGATCACGAATACGACGCAGGGCGCACGCATCTCGCGAACGGCGCGATGAACGGCTTCCTGCTCACGCCCGACACGAACAAGACGCGCGGCGATCTGCTGCCGATCGGTTACTTCACGGGCAGCGATCTCGACTTCTATCGCCAGGCGGTGACGCAATACACCGTCTGCGACTACTACATGAGCGGCATTCTCGCCGACACGTTTCCGAACCGGGTCTATCTGCATAGCGGCGAGACCGATCGCCTGAGCGACACGCTCGACACCTCGTCGCTATCGACGATCTGGGATCGCCTCGACGCGAAGAACGTCTCGTCGAAGTACTACTTCCACGACGTGCCGTTCACGGCGCTTTACGGAACGCGCTATGTCGATCGCTCGAAGCTCTTTGCCGACTTCCTGACCGATGCGGCCAGCGGCAATCTGCCGTCGTTCTGCATGGTCGATCCGAGCTTCGGCGGCGAGGCGAACGGCACCTCGAACGACGATCATCCGCATGCAGATGTGCGCAATGGCCAGGCGCTGCTCTCGCAAATCTATGAAGCGCTGCGCACGAGCCCGAACTGGAGCACGACGCTCATGATCGTCGTTTATGACGAGTGGGGCGGCTTCTTCGAGCATGTCGCGCCGCCGGTCAGGCCGGTGTCGTCGGCGGAGCAGGCACTCGGCAACGATGGACGCCTCGGTTTTCGCGTGCCGTGCATGCTGCTCGGGCCGCGCGTGCGCGCAAACAACGTGGCGCGCTATCCCTTCGATCCGAGCTCGATTCATCAACTGCTCGCGTGGCGCTTCGGGCTCGATCCGCTGGGCCCGCGAGCGAGCGATCCGGCCACGTTCAACATGGCTTATGCACTCGATCTGAGCGACGCGCCGCGCACGGATGCGCCCGCCCTGACGGTGGCGCAAGGGCCGTACGGCCTGCAATGCTCGACCACGCCGGTGACCGGAACGGGCCTCGGCACCGTCGACAAATCGCAGGCAGCGGAAGGCGCATCGCAGACGCCGACGCCGGGCGGCCGCTTCGCCGACTTACGCGCCAAGGCGATCGCGTCGGGATTTCCTTCACGATGACGCGGCCCCGGGGCCTCTCGCGCGCGGCGCTGTTCACGCGCTAAAGAGGCCGTTCGAACCCGAGCGTCATACGCACTGAAACTCGATAGACGCCGCTTGTCTTCAGCGCACGCGACTTCGCGTGCGCTTCGCCCGCTTCGATCCCATCAATATACGAACGCATACCTGAACTCGATGTTTATTTGAGCCGTGTCGTGGATCTACGCGAAACACCGCCTCATGCAATCGACATTGCGATTCAGGGCGCATGCAATTTCAAAAAGCGCAGCAATGCGATGCTTTGACGAAAGGGCGCGGGTCCAGTAACTTGTCGCTCACGCGGGCTTATAGCGCTAACCTGCACAACCGGATGAGGAACACGGCCATGACCCGTCTGACTCGAAAGATCGCGTGCCTCGCCGCGCTTGCATTGCTCTCCACGTCACTCGCGCTTGCCTGCACGCGCGCACTGTATGTCGGCGACAAGGGCCTCGTGATAACAGGCCGGTCGATGGACTGGTCCGAGGACATGCGCTCGAACCTCTGGGTGATGCCCGCAGGCATCGAGCGCGATGGCAATGCGGGGCCGCGCTCGATCAAATGGAAATCGAAGTACGGCAGCGTGGTGGTGTCGGGCTATGAGATCGGCACGGTCGACGGCATGAACGAGCGCGGACTCGTCGCCAATGCGCTTTATCTCGCGGAAACCGATTACGGCAAGCCCGATCCGAAGCGCGATCCGATGTCGATTAGCCTGTGGGCGCAATACGCGCTCGATAACTTCGCGACCGTCGGGCAGGCGGTGTATGTGCTGTCGCGCGAGCCGTTCCAGATCATCGCGCCGCCGCTGCCCAACGGCAAGCCGCTGACGATTCATCTCTCCTTGTCGGATGCGCGCGGCGATTCTGCCATCTTCGAATACATCAACGGCAAGCTGATCATCCATCAGGGCAAGAAGTACAAGGTGATGACCAACTCGCCGATCTACGATGAACAACTTGCGATCGATACGTATTGGAAGAGCGTGGGCGGCGTGGGCTTCCTGCCCGGCACGAACCGCGCCGCGGACCGCTTCGTGCGCGCATCCTTCCTGCTCGATGCGATCCCGAAGCAGGCCGATCCGAACTACATGGCGGGCGTGCCGCAGCAGTCGTATGCGTTTCAGGCAGTCGCGAGCGTGATGAGCGTGATGCGTTCGGTGAGCGTGCCACTCGGCATCAGCACGCCGGAGCGGCCCAATCTATCGTCGACGATATGGCGTACCGTGTCGGATCAGCAGAACCTGATCTATTACTTCGATTCCGCGACGCGGCCCGATACGTTCTGGGTCTCGCTGAAAAAACTCAACCTGAATCCCGGCGCGCCGGTGATGAAGCTGACCATCGATGCGGGGCAGGTTTTTTCTGGCGAGACAGCGGGAAGTTTCGTCGCCACACAGCCGTTCGCGTTCATGCCTGCGAAGGCGCCCTGAGGCCACGTTCGCAGCCGCGTTGCACCGTTTCGACAAGAAACGAGGCATCGATTTCGCCTGCGCAGGTAAAATAGTGTCCTTTTGCCCCCGGTGATACTGTGCAAGGCATGAAGCGCACGGCATTCAGCGGCCCGGCGCTCGTTCGGCTGCTGGCACATTTTGCCGATCTCGAAGTTCACGAACCCGCTCAATCGCTCGCGGACCGTCTGAGTCAATGGCTCGGCTGGACCGACGCGATCGCGCTGTCCACCGCGCTTGCGACCGATCCGCCCGCCATGTCCGGCGCGCGATCCGCCCCTCGCGACGTGGAAGAAGAGTGCGCGCGCGTGCGGACCTCTCTCGCCGGCGCGTTCGCGCGCGACGAAGCGGCTGCGCGCCGCAGGCATCGTGCGCCCGTGCAGCCTTCGCCGGACGAGCCGCTCATCGATTATGCGGAGTTTCGCCAGCGTTACGTGTCGCTGCAACAGGCGATGGAATCCGACATCGGCGCGCTGCGTACGCGTTTGAGATCGATGCTCGCGGCCAGATCGCCGGACATGGCGCGCCTCGCGGTCGTCGATGCCGTCATGGAACAGGCGCTGAGCGCGCGCGAGCGCGGTCTGCTCGCCAACGTGCCCGCATTGCTCGGCAAGCATTTCGAGCGCCTGAAGAGCGCTCACGCGTCACTGGAGACATCCGCGGCCCACACCTGGCTCGACGTGTTTCGCAAGGATCTGCAAAGCGTGTTGCTCGCCGAACTCGATGTTCGTTTCCAACCGATCGAAGGCTTGCTCGCGGCTCTTCGCCCCCGCTAACTGGCTCGCTATGCCCCGAAATCTTTTGAATATCGCTGTCTTCTCGATTGGCCTCGCCGCGGTTTTGGGCATCGGCATTGCGTATATCGCGTCGAACGCGATTGCGTTCGCCGTGACGGTCGTGATCGCCGGATGCTATCTCGCGGGCGCGGCGGAATTACGCCGCTATCAACAGATCACCGTCTCGCTCGAACAGCGCATCACGCAACTTGCGAGCGCGCCGCGCAGCCTCGCCGTGTGGCTCGACAGCCTGCATCCGAGCTTGCGCCATGCCGTGCGCCTGCGCATCGAAGGCGAGCGCGCGGCGTTGCCCGGTCCGGTGCTCGCGCCGTATCTCGTCGGCCTGCTCGTGTTGCTCGGCATGCTGGGCACGCTGCTCGGCATGGTCGCGACGCTGCGCGGCACCGGCACGGCGTTGCAAAGCGCATCGGATCTGACGGCCATCCGCGCGTCCCTTTCCGCGCCGGTCACGGGTCTCGGCTTCGCATTCGGCACGTCGATCGCGGGCGTCGCGACCTCCGCGATGCTCGGCCTGCTGTCGGCGCTGTGCCGCCGTGAACGCCTGCATGTCACGCAGCAGCTCGACGTGAAAATCGCAACGACGCTGCGCGCCTTCACGCAAGCGCATCAACGCGAGGAGACGTTCAAGCTGCTGCAGCTTCAGACCGAATTGATGCCGAAGCTCGTCGATCGTCTTCAGTCGATGACGATGGCAATCGAGCAGCAGAGCCTCGCGGCGAGCGAACGCCAGATCGCCAGTCAGGATGCGTTCCATGCGAAGGCGGAGACGTCGTATCGGCGTTTGGCTACATCGGTAGAGTTGTCGCTGAAGCAGAGCGTCGCCGATAGCGCGCGTGCCGCGAGCGCCGCGTTGCAGCCCGTCATGCAGGCGACGATGGACGGCATCGCGCGCGAAGTCACTTCGCTGCACGGGAGCGTCGAGCAAGCGGTCGCGCGTCAATTGGAAGGCTTGGCTAGCGGCTTCGAGGCATCGTCGGTGAAGGTCGCGGAGATCTGGAACGCATCGCTTTCGAAGCACGCGCAATCGAGCGCGGCGCTCGTCGATGAGATGGGCGGATCGCTCGATCGCTTCGCGCTTGCGTTCGATCAGCGTGCGGCGAATCTCGTCGAAGGCGTGTCTGCGCACATGGATCGCGTGTCGGGCGGACTCGAATCGTCGGTTGCGAAGCATGCACAATCGAGCGATGCGCTCGTCGCACGCATGGATGCATCGCTCGCGCAATTCGCACAGACCTTCGAAGCGCGTTCATCCGGTTTGATCGATGCTGTTGCAGCGCGCCTGGAAAACGCGACGGGCAGCATGTCGCAAACATGGCGCGATGCGCTCGCGCAACATGCGCGCGCCAGCGAGCAAACCGCCGCGCAGAACGAGAACGCATTGACGACTGCAGCGGCCAGCTTCGAGCGGCACGCGGCATCGCTCGTGCAATCGGTCGATCGATCGCATGCGGACTTGCGCGCGGAACTCGCGCAGCACGGCGAAGCGCGTCTCGCGGCATGGAGCGGTGCGCTCGACACGATGGCGGCCTCGTTGCGGGAGCAATGGCAGGACACGAGCGCGGTGGCGGCGAATCGTCAGAAAGAGATTTGCGACGCGCTCGCGCAAACCGCGCACGACATGTCCGCGCAATCGCAGGCACACGCGAGCGCGACCATCGCGGAGATCGAGCGGCTCGTTCAGGCGGCATCGGAAGCACCGAAGGCCGCAGCGGAAGTCGTCGCCGAAATGCGCCAGAAGCTTTCCGATTCGATGGTCCGCGACACCGCGATGCTCGACGAGCGCAGCCGTCTGCTCGCCACGGTCGAAACACTGCTCGATGCCGTGAATCACGCATCGAACGAGCAGCGCGCCGCGATCGACGCACTGGTCGATACATCGGCGACGCTGCTCGAGCGCGTCGGCGCACAGTTCACCGGCACGGTCGAAGCCGAAGCCGGCAAGCTCGGCGCGATGGCCGCGCAAGTGGCGACGAGCGCGGTCGAAATGGCGAGCCTCTCGGACGCGTTCGGTGCGGCCGTGCAGTCCTTCGGCGAATCGAACGACAAGCTCGTCGCGCATCTCGAACGTATCGAAAGCGCACTCGACAAATCGCTGGCACGCAGCGACGAACAGCTCGCGTATTACGTCGCGCAGGCGAAGGAAGTCATCGATCTGAGCATGATGTCGCAGAAGCAGATCGTCGAGGACTTGCAGCACATCGCGGGACAGCGCGCGGCCGGAGCGCGGGCGGCATGAACGAGGAAATCGACGGCGGCGCGGAACACGCCGCGCCGATCTGGCCGGCGTTCGCCGATTTGATGTCCGTGCTGCTGGGTGCGTTCGTGCTGATACTCGTCGGCGTGATTGGCGTGCAATTGCAGCTCGAGAACAAGCTCGACGAGGAGGTGAAGCATCGCCAGGAAGAAACGCAGCGCCGCCAGACGCTGGAACAGGCGCTCGCGGGGCCGCTCGCATCGGGACGCGTGACGCTCGTGAACGGGCGCATCGGCATCAGCGGCAGCGTGCTCTTCGCGCTCAATTCCGATCAGTTGCAGCCGCAGGGCCGCGATGTGTTGAAGAGCCTGGCCGCGCCGCTCGGCGCCTATCTGCATGCGCATGAGGAGATCCTCATGGTCAGCGGTTTCGCCGACGATCAACAAGTGCACGAAGGCAACCGGCGCTTCGCGGATAACTGGGAGCTTTCCGCGAAACGCGCGTTGACCGTGACACGCGCTTTGATCGATGCGGGCGTGCCTTCTTCGTCGGTGTTCGCTGCGGCGTTCGGGTCGGAGCAGCCCGTGAGTTCGAACGCCGATGAAGTCGGGCGCGCGAAAAATCGTCGCGTCGAGATTTCAGCCGTGCCGCGGCCCGCGGATGGCGCGGTGAAGGCTCATGAATAACGCAGCGTCGGCACGTGCGATGCTCGACGCATGGCGCGCGAACGGCGACGATCGCGCGAATCCCGTGCGCTTTCATCTCATCGATGCGCTCGCCAAACGCGCGGCGGCTTACGACGGCGAGACGCGCCGCAAGCTCGATGCGCGCCTCGCGCAGTTGCTCGATGCTTATCGCACCGATATCGAGCGTGCCGCATTGCACCGCACCGCAACTCACGATGCCGACGAACGCGGACCGCTTGCTGCGCTGGTCGATGACATCGCGAAGCCGTCTTCGAAGCACGCGACATCGCACGCCGAGTTGCTCGAATACTTTCGCGCGGTGTGGTCGAAAGTCAGCGCGGAAAAGCAGTTGCGCGATTCGCTCGCGCACGTTCCGAGGAATGCGGGACCGCTCAATTCGAGCAGCCTCGTACATCGTTCGTTGTCGCTCATGCGCGAAGTATCGCCGGGTTATTTCCAGCAATTCCTCGCCTATGCCGACGCGCTTTCGTGGATGGAAGAAATGAACGGGCCCGGCGTGATCGTCGCGAAAGAGGCGGCGGGCGCGAAGAAGGGCGGACGAAAGAAGAAGTGAACAAGCGCCGCGCGTTTCATCGAACTGCGCGGCGCTCGTCCATCAGGCGAGCCAGCCCTTGATGGTGGCCGACATCACATTGGTCGAAATGCCATAGCGGTCGTGCAGCGTAGGCAGCGCGCCCGCATCGAGGAACGCATCGGGCAGCGCGATCTGACGATACGTTGGCGTTACGCCTGCGGTCAGCAGCGCCGTCGCCACTGCTTCGCCCAATCCGCCGATCGTCGTGTGATTTTCTGCTACCACCACGAGACGTCCCGAACGCTTCGCTTCGCGGATGATCGTTTCCGTATCGAGTGGCTTGATCGTCGGCACGTGGAGCACGGCGACATCGACGTTGTCGGCTTGCAATGCCTTGGCGGTTTCGAGCGCACGCATCGTCAGAATGCCGGACGAGATGATGAGCACATCGCGGCCATCGCGAAGCAGCTTCGCCTTGCCCAATTCGAACTGGTAATCGTATTCGTCGAGCACGGCGGGCACGTTGCCGCGAAGAAGGCGCGCATACACCGGCCCTTTGTGCGCGGCGATGGCGGGCACCATCTGCTCGATATCGAGCGCATCGCACGGGTCGATCACGGTCATGTTCGGCATTGCGCGCATCAAGGCGAGATCTTCGGCGGCCTGATGGCTCGGACCGTAGCCTGTCGTGAGACCGGGCAGCGCGGCGACGATCTTCACGTCGAGATTGTCTTCGGCGATCGTCTGGTGGATGAAGTCATACGCACGGCGCGTCGCGAACACGGCATAGGTCGTGACGAACGGCTGCGCGCCTTCATGCGCGAAGCCCGCCGCTGCACCCATCAACAATTGCTCGGCCATGCCCATCTGGTAATAGCGCTCGGGAAACTCCTTCGCGAAAATATGCAAGTCCGTGTACTTGCCGAGGTCGGCCGTCATGCCGATGACGTTCGTCTTCGTGCCCGCCAGTTCGACCAGCGCATTACCGAAAGGCGCGGACCGGGTGACCTGTCCTTCGCTTGCAATCGACGCGATCATCGCGGAAGTTTTCAGACGGGTGCTCATGCTTGTCTCCCTGCTTCGAGTGCCTGAAGCGCCAGTTGCCATTCATCGGCATCGACGCGGATAAAGTGATTTTTCTCGCGTTGTTCGAGGAACGGCACGCCGCAGCCCATCTTCGTATCGCATACGATGATGCGCGGCTTCGCGTCCTTCAGATTGCGTGCGTTGTCGAAGGCCTGCTTCACGGCGTCGATATCGTTGCCGTCGATGCGCTGCACGTACCAGCCAAACGCTTCGAGCTTTTCGACGAGCGGCTCGAACGCCATGATCTGCGTCGAGGGGCCATCGGCTTGCTGATTGTTCACGTCGACCATCGCGATGAGGTTGTCGAGCTTCCAGTGCGCAGCGGACATGAGGCCTTCCCAGATCGCGCCTTCATCGAGTTCTCCATCGGAGAAAAGCGTGTAGACGAAGGACTTCGAGCCTTTGCTCTTGAGGCCAAGGCATCGGCCCACGGCGATCGTGAGTCCTTGCCCGAGCGATCCGCCCGACATCTCCATGCCGGGCGTGTAGCTCGCCATGCCGGACATCGGCAGACGGCTGTCGTCGCTGCCATAGGTTTCGAGTTCTTCCTGGGGCAGGATGCCCGCTTCGAAAAGCGCGGCGTACAGCGCGATTGCATAGTGACCGTTCGAGAGCAGGAAGCGGTCGCGCTCTTCCCAGTCGGGATCTTCAGGGCGGTAGTTCATCGCGCCGAAGTAGGCGACGGCCAGCACATCGGCGATGTCGAGCGCCTGGCCGATATAACCCTGGCCCTGCACTTCGCCCATCAGCAGGGCGTTACGACGGATACGGTAGGCGCGCTCGGCGAGCGTCACCTCCTCGATGACGGGGGTATTCATGTGTTGTCTCCTTGATTGAAGCTGAAATCAGCGATTGACGGTTTTGGCGGGCACGAAGAACACGAGCACCGCGCCCAGCACGATCGCCACAGAAATGAAGATCAGGCCCGCCGTCGATTTGCCGGTGAAGTCGTTGAGCCAGCCGACGATCGCTGGCGAGAAGAAGCCCGCGAGATTGGCGAAGCAGTTGACCGCGGCGATGCCCGCCGCTGCCGACATGCCACCGAGCACCGCGGTAGGCAGCGACCAGAATTGCGACGACGAAGCGAGAATGCCGGCCGCCGCAATACTCACGCAGACGATCGAGGCGCCTACGCTGCCGAGCATCGGCAAGGTGGCGAAGCCGGCTGCGGACACGAGCATCGGAATCGCGAGATGCAGGCGGCGTTCGCGGCGCTTGTCGGCGCTCGCACCGATCAGCGGCAGCGCGATGATCGCGCAGAGATACGGAATCGCGGTGAGAATGCCGACCCACAGCGGGTCCGCTACACCGGTGCGACGCACGATCGTCGGCAGCCAGAAGGTAAGTCCGTACTGACCGAGCACGACGCAGAAGTAGATCGCGGCCATGAGCCACAGACGACGATCGCGGATGAATGCGCCGATCGATACATGCTTCACCGTTTGGGCGTTGTCCTTTTCGACATTGCGCTTGAGCAAGGCCTTTTCCTTGTCGGTAAGCCACTTCGCGCCGGCGATGCCGTTGTCGAGATAGAACAGGATCGCGACACCGAGGAAAAGCGAGGGCAGCGCTTCGAGCATGAAGAGCCACTTCCATCCGGCGAGCCCGTGCATGCCCTGGAACGCGTGCATGATGTAGCCGGAGAGCGGACCGCCGACGATACCCGCGAGCGGAATTGCCATGAAGAAAAGCGAGAGCGCCTTGGCGCGCCGCGCTGCGGGAAACCAGTACGTGAGATAGAGAATCACGCCGGGCGCGAAGCCCGCTTCGGCGACACCGAGCAGAAAGCGCAGGATATAGAACGTAGTCGGTGACTTGACGAAGACGAAGCTCGCGGAGATCACGGCCCACGTCAGCATGATGCGCGCGAGCCAGTTGCGCGCGCCCACTTTATGCAGGATGACGTTGCTGGGCACTTCGAACAGGAAGTAGCCGAGGAAGAAGATGCCCGCGCCGATGCCGTAGATGGTTTCGGAGAAGCGCAGATCGTTGAGCATCTGCAGCTTGGCGAAGCCGACGTTCACACGGTCGAGATACGCGCCGAGATAACACAGCATCAGGAAGGGGATGAGGCGGCGTCCGACCTTGGCGTAGGTCTTCGCCTCGAAGCTGCCTGCATCTTCGGACGATGCGAATTCAGCCGTTGCCGCCGATGCGGCGAGTTTGGATTTCATAGATGTCTCCAGCCATGTTATGACGCCCCGGTTATCCGGGTGCGCTATTGCGTGCGATCAATGAATCAGCATGCCGCCATTCACATCGAGCGTCACGCCAGTGAGATACGACGACAGGCCGCTCGCAAGAAACAGGCATGCATTGGCGATATCCGCCGCATCGCCGAGACGCGCGAGCGGAATGCCCTTGATGATGTCCGCGCGCATGTCCGGCGTGAGCTTGTCGCCAGTGATATCGGTTTGAATCAGGCCGGGCGTGATCGAATTCACGCGGATGCCATCGCCGCCGAATTCGCGCGCCATCGCCTTGGCGAGACCGAGCACGCCTGCCTTCGCCGCGCTGTAATGCGGTCCGCCGAAAATGCCGCCGCCACGTTGCGCCGACACCGACGACATGCACACGATGCTGCCGCTCTTCTGCTTCTTCATCTGCGGAATGACGGCCTGTGACATGTAGAGCGTGCCGCGCAGATTCACGTCGATAACCGCGTTGAAGTTATCCGCGCTGATCTCCAGCGTCTTGATCGGCTGCGTGATGCCGGCGTTGTTGATGAGCACGTCGATGCGCCCGTATTTGTCGATCGCCGCTCGGGCGGCCGCGACGCACGCGGCCTTGTCGGTGACATCGCAGGCGAGGCCGAGATGACCTTCGCCCAGATCGTTCGCGGCGCTTTGCGCGTCCGCTTCCTTCAGGTCCAGCACTACGATGCGCGCGCCCTGCGCGGCGAGCGCCTTTGCCGTTGCCTTGCCGATGCCGCGAGCCGAAGCCGCGCCTGTGACGATCACTACCTGGTTGTCGAGCAACATCGTTGTCTCCGTTGGTTGTCTGGTGTAGGCGCAGTTTCTTCGCCTTTGACCTGACGATCAACGCAGTTTGGTTCAACTGTTGCTGAGAAATTTTCAGGTGTCGCCGCGACGCCCGATTTGCTGATCCATCCACAGCAGAAACTTGGCCACGCGCGGCAATCCGGCGTTCTGACTCGGGTAAACCAGATGATGCGCGTCGACTTCAACCGCGTATTCCTTGCCGAACACGGGCACGAGCGAGCCGCGTTCGAGATGACCGGACGCGAGCATCGTGCTTTCCAGCGCGATGCCATGACCGAGCGCGGCCGCTTCGAGCGACATGTACGAGCGGTCGAAGGAGAAATCGAACGCTTTGCGCTTCACCGCCACGCCGAACTTGCCGAACCATTGCTGCCACTGGACGAGCGGCGATTCGGAAAAGATCAGGCGACGGTTGAGCAGATCCTCGGGTGAAGAAACAGGAAAGCGTTCGAGATACGTGCGCGAAGCGAGCGGGGCGATGGTCTCATGACGCAGGGTCTTCACTTCGACATCGGTCCAGTGTGCGTAGCCGTGACGCACGTCGATATCGTAGTAACCCGAGGTGAACGACACATTCTCATATGAGCACGCGAGATTCATCTGAATATCGCCGTTCGCTTCCTGAAATGCGGCGAGACGCGGCAGCAACCACATCAGACCGAAGCTCGGGCTCGAATGAATCCGCAATATCTCGACCGACGTTTCGCTCGACGCGCGCTCGGTTGCGCGGTTCAGCTCGGCGAGCGCGCCGGTGACGTCCGAGAGATATTGCGAGCCGGTCGGCGTGAGCACGAGGCCGCGGCCCAGGCGCGTGAACAACGGGCGCCCGACGATGCTTTCCAGATTCGCCAACTGATGGCTGACGGCGGAGGGCGTGAGGCCGAGCTCGTCGGCGGCGCGGTTCACGCTCTTCGTTCGCGCGACGCTTTCGAACGCGATGATGGATTTCAGCGGAGGCAGGCGCATGGGTGCTTATTTCGGCTCTTTCGGCACACGCCCCATCAAGAAGAACTCATCGTTGGGGCGCATCGAAATCACGTTCGCCATGCGATTCGACAAACCGAAGAACGCCGTGATAGCCGCGATATCCCATGCGTCTTCATCGCTGAAACCATGCGCTTGCAGGGCGGCGAAATCGGTGTCGTCCACGGAGCCCGACGCGCGACATACCTTTAACGCGAAATCGAGCATGGCCTTCTGACGCGGCGTGATGTCCGCCTTGCGATGATTCACCGCGACCTGATCCGCGACGAGCGGGTTCTTTTCATAGATCCGCAGAATCGCGCCGTGTGCGACGACGCAATAGAGGCAATCGTTCACCGCGCTCGTCGCGACGACGATCATCTCGCGCTCGCCTTTGGTGAGGCCACCGTCCTTCAGCATCAGCGCATCGTGATAGGCGAAGAACGCGCGGAACTCGTCGGGACGATGGGCGAGCGTGAGGAACACGTTCGGCACGAAGCCCGCCTTTTCCTGCACGTCGAGAATGCGGGCGCGGATATCGTCCGGCCAGTCTTGCGGATCGGGAACGGGATAGCGGCTGATGGGCTTTGGCGTCATGACGTCCTCGAAGACCTGGATGGAACGCTCATTGTAGAGCGCGGCTCTTCAACGCGCGACCGTCAGCGACGACAGGAGTTTCAGCAGGCTGTCCACATTCACTGGCTTCACGAAGTGATAATCGAAGCCTGCAGATTGCGCGCGCAACCGGTCTTCCGCCTGTCCATAGCCCGTGATCGCGATCAGCATGGGCGTCGTGTCGCCTTTGCGACGCAGGCGCCGCGCGAGTTCATAGCCGTCGATATCGGGCAGGCCGATATCGAGCAGCGCCACATCGGGCTGAAAGTGCGGCGCGGCCTCCAGCGCTTCCGTCGGCGAGTACGCGACACGCGCGACATGTCCTTCCGATTCACACAGCATCGCGAGCGAATCGGCGGCATCGCGGTTATCGTCGACGACGAGAATGCGCAGCGCCGCGCGCGTCTCGCGCATGCTCGTCTCGGAGAGCGCGAGCGCCGAATGCCTTTCGTGATGATGCAATCGCGGCAGCCGCACGGTGACGGTCGTGCCCAGTCCCGGTCCGGGGCTTTGCACGGTGATCGTGCCTTTATGCATCTCGACGAGCTTCTTCACGAGCGACAGCCCGATGCCGAGGCCGCCGTTCGAGCGGTCGAGCGTGCGCTCGCCTTGCGAGAAGAGCTCGAATACTTTCGGCAGGAGATCGGCCGAAATGCCGGTGCCCGTATCGGCGATGACGATCGACACCCATGCCTCGTCCGCCTGCACGCTCACGGTGATGCGGCCTTGCTCGGGCGTGTACTTGCTCGCATTGTTGAGCACGTTGACGAGGATCTGCGAGAGGCGTGTGGGATCGCCGCATACCCATGTGGTGGCATCGGATACATCGACTTGAATGGTTTGCGAGCGCGACTCGACCATGCCCGCGATCGCCTCGACCGCGTGATACACGGCCGTGCCGACCAGAATCGGTTCGGTTTGCAGCGCGATGCGTCCCTGCGTGATACGCGAGACTTCCAGCAGGTCGTCGACGATGCGGGTCATGTGCTCCACTTGCCTGCGCATCAGGTCGGTCAGCTCACGCAGATGCGTGTCGCCATCCTGATCCTTCTGCATCAGCGCGAGGGCCGTGCGCAGCGGCGCAAGCGGATTGCGCAGCTCATGCGCAAGCATCGCGAGGAACTCGTCCTTGCGGCGTCCCGCTTCACGCAGCATCAGCTCCATGTGCTTGCGTTCGGTGATGTCGATCACGCTGCCGATGATGCGCAGCGGCTTGCCGTCCTTGCTGCGCTGGAGCAGGGCGCTGCCTTGCATCCATTGTTCGCCGTGCAGGTTGCGCACGCGAAACTCGAAATGACCCTCGGGGTTTTCGCCTGCCGCAATGCTGCGCACATAGCGGTCGAGCGTCGCACTGTCGTCGGGATGCACGCGGGCGAGTGCTGCGTCGTAGCTGAGCGTTTCGGTGATCTGGCGCTCGCCGCCGGTTTCGAGAAAGAGCGTCCACGTCTCGAGTTCGAGCGATGCGATATGAATCTTCGCGGCCTGCATCGCCACCGTCAGGCGCAGGCTGCGCGCTTCGATCGCGGCCTGCGCTTCATAGCGCGGCGTGACGTCGGTTGTCGTGCCGAACCATTCCTGCAAGTTGCCCTTGTCGTCGTAAAGCGGCGCCGCGTGCGCCTCCACCATGCGATAGAGTCCGTCACGCCGGTACATGCGGAAGGTGAGCGTGCGCGCGGCGCCTTCGCGCAGTGCGTCGAGCCATGCCTGATGCGTGCGCTCGCGATCATCCGGATGGATGTAGTCGAGCCAGCCCCAGCCGGACAGCACGTCCGGCGACTTGCCCGTGAACTGCTCCCATTCGCCGCCCGAAGCACGAATCCCGCCTTTCGCATCGGCGGACCAGACGAGCGCACCCGTCGTTTCGACAAGCGCGCGATAGCGCCTTTCCGACAGACTGAGGCGTTCCTCGTCGGCGCGCTGCGCGCTGATGTCGAAGCTCACGCCATACACGCGAGCGAGCACGCCATGACGGTCGAACTCGGGATGCCCGCGCATGCGCAGCCAGCGTTGTTGTCCCTGATCGCCTTCGAGCATGAAGTCGAACTCGAACGGGCCGCCGTCACGCAATGCTTCCGTGAGCTTGCGCTGAAACGGCTCGCGGTGTTCGGGCGCGACGCGGTCCCATACTTCCGAAAGGAGCACCGCGTCGGTGCCGGGTGGAAAGGAGTAGAGCGCGGCGAGCTGCGCGGTCATGCGCACGACACGCGTCTTCATGTCCCATTCCCATGCGCCCATGCGTGCGCCGGCGAATGCGGCCTGCAGTCGCCGCTCGCTCTCCTCGTACATCGCCCAGGCGTGACGGCATTCGTGGATGTCGATCGCGACGCCGACCGTATCGCTGATTTGTCCTTCCTCGTCGCGCCGCGCCTGAAGATGCAACGTGTGCCAGCGAAACGCGCCATCGTTGCGCAGAAGGCGCACGTCGACATTGCGGAGAAGCGTGCCGTCGCGCATTTGCCGCAATGCGTCGAGCACCGGCGGGATGTCGTCGGGGTGGACAAAAGCATTCCAATGCCGCCCGACCAGTTCCGGAAAGGGGATGCCGAGATAGCGGCACGCCCACGGATTGGCGTATTGAATCACTCCGTCTCGCGTCGCGCGCCATACGAACGATGGCAAAAAGTGAGCAGGATCGTACATGGGCGTCGTGCTTCCTTATTCCGGCGAGGCGCGTCGCCGGGCGCGGCTTCGAACGCTGCAACAGTTTCGGAATACCATACAACAAAAGCGCTCGACAACGCCGCGAAGTGCCATTGCAGATTTCATACGAGCGAGCGTCGTATGTAATTCGTACGTGCGGACCGCCGATTCATCTAACGAATAACCCGCGGCCCGCGAAGACTACCCCGCTTCCCCGACGTCCTTCGGATTCGGCAGCTTGGTGTTATTGCCTTCGTCGGTACGCTTCGGCGGCTCCGGTTCGTTTTTCATTGAATCCTTTTGTTCGTCGGACAGACGGCGATCCGCCACGTTCGGATCGTCGGGTGTCTGCTTCGGTGGCGTCGGACGATCGGCTGGTTCGTTCATGAAAGGCTCCTTGTCGTCATCGTCGAACTGAATGCGACAAGCGAACGCATCGTGCGTGCCCGGCCTCATCAGGCATAGGCGATGCTGCGTTCGGCTCCATGCGTGATTTCACAGCCATATCGAGCAGCCTTCTGTTCACGCCGCTTATGCCGGATACCAACCGAACGCTCATCCGTTTTGCCGCCCTTGCATGCGCGACGTTCATGCCGTTGCATGGCTTTGCGGCGTCGATCACTTCCACACCGTATGGCGCGACGCAGCAAGGGCAAGCGGTCGTTCAATACACGCTCTCGAATGCGCGGGGCGTGTCTATGAACTGCGTCACCTATGGCGGCATCGTGACGCGAATCGATGTCCCCGACCGGCGCGGGCGTCGCGCGGATATCGTGCTCGGCTTCGGCTCCCTCGGCGACTACGAGAAGTACAACGGCAAGATTCACTTCGGCAGTCTGATCGGGCGCTATGCGAACCGCATCGCCGATGGCCGGTTCGAGCTCGACGGACGCAGCTACAAGCTGCCCGTCAACGAGCCGCCGAATACGTTGCACGGCGGCCCGCACGGCTTCGACGAAAAAGTCTGGACCGTGGTCAGGACGTTTCAGGGCGCGCAGCGCGCGGGCGTGCAACTTCGTTATGTGAGTCCCGATGGCGAGAACGGTTTTCCCGGCACGCTCACGGTCGATGTGACCTACACGCTTACGGACGACAACGAAGTGCGCATCGACTATCGCGCTAAGACGGACAAGTCGACAGTCCTGAACCTCACGAACCATAGCTACTTCAACCTGGCGGGCGAGGGTAGCGGCAGTGTCGAAGGGCAACTCATCATGATCGCGGCATCGAGCTATACGCCGACGCGTGCCGATTCGATTCCGACCGGCGAGATCATGAGCGTCGAGAATACGCCGCTCGATTTGCGCGCGCTGACACCGATAGGCGCGCGGCTGCGTTCGTCGAATCAGCAGATGCGTTATGCGCACGGCTACGATCACAACTGGAAGCTCAACAAGAACGGACAGCGCAATGGCGAGCCGAGCTTCGCGGCGCGCGCCTACGATCCGTCGAGCGGTCGCGTGCTGGATGTCTACACGACGCAGCCGGGCCTGCAGTTCTACACGGGCAATGGGCTCGATGGCAGCGCCATCGGCACGTCGGGTACGGCGTACCGGCAAACGGATGGCTTCGCGCTCGAAGCCGGGCATTTCCCGGATTCGCCGAATCGTCCGGCGTTCCCCTCGACCGCACTCAAGCCGGGTGACGAGTATCACGAAATCACGGTCTGGAAATTCGGCGTGCGTTAGGGTCAAAGGCCGGGAAGATCGGTCGGGTCCACTTGTGCGCCCGGCATGCCTTTCGTTTGCGCGCTGACGGCAAGCTCATGCCGCAACGTCGCGCGGCGTTGCGCCGAGGGCCGCGCGTGATGCGCATTGTCGAGTGCGGGAATCGCATAGTCGTTCACCATCTGGCGGAACGTCTGGAGATTCTTCGCATCGCGCAGGCCGCCGGCGACGGACATGATGCTCGTCATCACGATCACCGTATTTCGTTCGGGCAGCACCGTGATGAATTTCCCCTTGAAGCCCATCGCATCGAATTCCGGCTCTTTCTGCACGATGTTGTTGATCCACCAGTAATAGCCGAAATACGGCGCGACACCGGGCGACGTCATCTGCGTGATCCATGTTCGCGGCACGATCTGGCGCCCTTGCCAGCGGCCGTGATCGAGCACGAGCATGCCGATCTTCGCCATGTCGACGGCGCGCAGCCGCAAGCCCCATCCCGCCGACACGAGTCCCGAACGGTCTGTGCGCGCCCATACCGCGTGCTTCATCCCGAGCGGGCCGAAGAGATGGGCCTGTGCGTATTTCTCGACGGGCTCATGCGCTGCGGCGCTCAACATCGCGGCGGCGAGGATCGGGTTGATGTCGGTGTATTCGAACGCTGAGCCGGGCTCGGCCTTGGGATTCGTTTCGGCCGCGAGCTTCAAACGATCGGGCGCGGCGTAGTAGATCGGATCGTCTTTCGGCTTGAAGTCGTAGTGCAGGCCGCTCGACATCGAGAGCACGTGCTTCAGTTCGATGTTGCGCTTGTCGGCGAGCTCGGCGCGCAAGTCGGGTCGCCACGCGGCGAGCTTCGTTGCGACGGAATCGTCCAGACTGACCTTCCCCTCGCCGATGAGCATGCCCGCGACCATCGACGTCACCGACTTCGTGACCGAGTACAGCTCGTAGTTCGAATCGCGGGATGCGCCCGCGCCATAGCGCTCGAAAATCAGCTTGCCGTCTTTCACGACGAGCAGGCTGTACACATCGAGCTTCTGCTCGCGAATCCATTGCGACAGGCGCACGAGTCCATGCGAATCGACGCCCGCATCTTCCGGCGATGCCTCGGCGAGACCCGTCTCACGCAGCGGCGCGTCGGCCTGGGCGTTCGAGATCGACATCGCGACGATAGCCGGCGCGATGCACTTGAGCAGCGAGCGTAGAGTCATGGATCAGGTCTCGGGTGCGTCGTTGAATGCGGCCGCGGTGCCGGGCACGCCCTGTGTCTTGTTGCTGCGTTCGAGTTCTTCGCTGAGCGCCTCGGTCTTCGCGGCCGTCACGGCAGGACGCGTCGTCGGTGTCAGCGCGGGCAAGATGAAATCGTTCACCATGCGGCGGTATTGATTGAGATAAGTGGCGTCGCGCAATCCGCCATCGGTCGGCAAGAGGCTCGTTATTACGACGACCGCATGTTGCTTCGGCAGGACCGTGATGAATTGCCCCTTGAAGCCCATCGCGCCGAATTCAGGCTGGCCTTTCTCGACGACATGCTGAATCCAGCAGTAGTAACCATAATCGGCGGCGGCGGGCGAGGGCGTCGTCATCTGTCTGATCCACGCCTGCGGCACGAGTTGTTTGCCTTGCCAGCGGCCGTTGTCGAGCATGAGCATGCCGATCTTCGCCATGTCGACGGCGCGCAGCCGCAGGCCCCAGCCGCCCGCGACCGCGCCGGTCTCATCGACGCCGGTCCAGCGGTAATGCGACATCCCGAGCGGCTCGAATAGCTTCTTCTGCGCGAAACGATCCTCGCGTTCGTGTGCCGCGACGCTCACGGCCGTGCCGACGAGTACCGGGTTCACGTCGATGTAATCGAAGTCCGTGCCCGGCGTCTTTGCGGCCTTCGCCGTCACCGCGACACGCAAACGATCCGGCGCGCCGTAGTAAAGCGGGTCGGTGCCTTCGCGCGCCTGATAACTGAGGCCGCTCGACATCGACATCAGATGACGCAATTCGATGCTCTGCTTGTCGGCGAGTTGAGCGGCGAGATCGGGCCGCGCTTTCGCGATGAGCGGCGCAGCTTTCGTCGACGGACTCAGCTTGCCTTCGCCTTCGAGCACGCCGACGAGCAACGAAGTGATTGTCTTCGTGACTGAATACAGCTCGTAGTTGTTGTCGCGCGTGAGACCATCGCCATAGCGCTCGAACACGATCTTGCCGTCCTTCACGATGACGAGGCTGCGCACATCCATGTTGTCCGCGCGTATCCATTCCGACATGCGTACGAGCGGCGCTGAATCGACGCCGACGGATTCCGGCGCGACGCTCGGCATATCTTTTTCCGCGGCGTGTGCGCTCATGCAGAACGCCGCAGCGGTCAGTGACAACAAACGCATCTTCATCGCTTTCGCCTTCATTCGAGATTGGGTTTGCCGGCTGGCTGAAAGCGACCGCGTCCACTCTGCACGTTCAGAAGCCTGCCGTCTTCGACGAGCAGTTCGCCGCGCGAGAAGCAATGACGCGGCCATCCCGTCACTTCGATGCCTTCATAAGGCGTGTAATCCACCGCGTGATGCAGCGACGCGTTCGCGATGGTCACGCGCTTCTCCGGGTCCCACACGACGATGTCCGCATCCGCGCCCACCGCGATGGTGCCTTTCTTCGGATACAGGCCGTATAGCTTTGCGGGCGCGAGCGACGTGAGTTCGACGAACTGATGCAACGAGATGCGTCCTTCCTTCACGCCCTTGAAGAGCAGCGGCAAGCGCGTTTCGAGGCCGGGAATGCCGTTCGGAATGTGATCGAACGACACTTCCTTGCCGCCCGGCTTCTTGCCCTGCGGATCGTCATAAGAGAAGGGCGCGTGATCGGACGAGACGAGCGAAAACACGCCTTGGCGCAATGCTTTCCACACCGCGTGCTGATTCGCGGGATCGCGCGGCGGCGGGCTGCATACGCACTTGGCGCCTTCGTATTCGCCGTGGCCGAGATCGTCGGCGGTCAGGTACATGTACTGCGGACAGGTCTCCGCGAGAATCGGCAACCCGCGCGACTGGCCCCAGCGAATCTGTTCGATCGCATCCGCGCCCGATACATGCACGATCAGAATCGGCACGTCGACGAGTTCCGCGAACGCAATCGCGCGATGCGTCGCCTCGCGTTCCACGACGGCGGGCCGCGCGAGCGCATGGGCGTGCGGCGCATGCAAACCATTTCCTAACAGGCGTTCGGTCAGCCAGCCGATGCAGTCCGAGTTCTCCGCATGCACCATCACGAGCGCGCCGTGCTCGCGTGCGACCGTGAGAACGTCGAGCATCTGACGGTCATTGAGCTTGAGATCGTCGTAAGTCATATAAACCTTGAACGACGTGTAGCCGTTCTTGATCAGATGCGGCAACTCTTCTGCGAGCACGTGCGGCGTCGGATCGGCGACGATCAGATGAAAGCCGTAGTCAATGACCGCGCGGCCTTCGGCGCGGCGGTGATAATCGTCGACGGCCGCTTGCAGGGATTGCCCCTTGGCTTGCGCGGCGAACGGAATCACGGTTGTCGTGCCGCCGCATAGCGCGGAGCGCGTGCCGCTGAGAAAGTCGTCGGCCATGCGCAGGCCGTCGGGCATCGGCTGATCGAGATGACAGTGACCGTCCACGCCGCCCGGCAACACCAGCATCCCGCTCGCATCGAGCTCGCGCGGCGCGTCGGGCAGGCCATGCCCGAGCATCGCCACGCGGCCGTCGCGAATGCCGATGTCGCACGAAAACCGGTCCGACGCGGTGACGACGTCGGCGTGACGGATCACGAAATCGAGTTCGTTCGACATGGCCTGTCTCCTTAGACGACTTCGCTGAAGAGACGTCCCCAGCCCTTGACGCTGCGCGTGTCGTAATCGGCGAGCTGCAGCGATTTCCATACGACGGTCGTGATCGTGTCGTAGATCGGAATGCCGGTTTCTTCTTCGAACTCGGGCACGAGATGCGCGGCGTTCAGGTTGGTGCAGAAGATCGAAATCGCGCGCGGCTTGTCCTTCGCCACTTCGCGCACCATGCGGCGGATTTCATCGGGTTGAACTTCCGAGAACGAGAAGTTGGCCTTCAGGTTCAGATGCCGCTCGGCGATGCAGTTCAGGCCAACGCTCCGATAGTTCGCGATGATCTTCTCCTGCACGTCGTCGAGATACGGCGTGACGAGACCGAATTCACGCGCATCGGTCTTCTTCAGGATTTCGTTCAATGCGAGCACGGAGGTCGTCGCGGGAATGCCCGTCGCTTCCGTGATGCGCCGGCACAGACGCTCATCGGCTTCGAAGCCGAGCCAGCCCGACGATGTGCCGTTCCAGGCGATCACGTCCACTTTTGCATCGGCGAGCAATTGCGCCGCCTGCAGGATCTTCGAATCGTCGAACTGGCCGAGCGCCTGATCGGAGAGGGAGATCTCCGTGACCGGAAAGCGCGCGAAATGCGCGGAGACGCCTGGCAGGTTCGAAACCATCGCGCTCGTCAGCGGTTCGAGGGACGTGTTGGACGAGGGCGTGAGCATGCCGAGCAAGGTACGTTTTTTCATCGTGATGTCTCTGTGTGAATTGAGCGAAGCGTTGCAGCGTGAACTGCCGATTCCACTCAGACGGGAATCTTCTTTTCGTAATCGATGGCGCTCGAGCACACGAGCAAGCCGATGCCGGCCGCCGCGAAGAACATCAGCGCAAGGAAGTAGGAGTGCGTGAGCTGCACGATCGCGCCGACGATGATCGGCACCGCGATGCCGCCGATGTTGCCGCCGAGATTCATGAAGCCGCCGAGAAAGCCGATCTTGTTGCGCGTGCCGAGCGACGACGGAATGCACCAGTAGAGACCGCACCAGCGCAGGAAGAAGAGCGTCGTCGAAAGCAGGGCGACGACCGCGACCGCATTCGTCACATACGCCACCGAGAAGATCGACACGGTCGCGATGACCGCCGCGATGCCGAAGAGCGTGCGCATCACGACATTCGGACGCCCGCCCGCGGCCTTCCACTTGTCCGCGATCCATCCGCCGATCAACTCGCCGATGAAGCCGCTGAAAAAGATGATGAAGCTCGAGCCGCCCATCTGCTTGATGTCGAAACCGTGGACCATGTGCAGGTAGTTGGGCATCCACGTGAGCAGGCCGTAGAACACGCTGTTGAAACACATCCAGCCGAAGAACATGCACCACACCGAGCGGTACTTGAAGAAATCGCGCGTGCGGCCCGAGAGCGACGACGGCTCGGCGGCGGCGTCGCGGGCATGCGATTCCTCGATATAGGCCGCTTCGAGTTCGTTCACGCCCGGGTGCTCGCGTGGTGTATTGCGTACATAAAACCAGGCGAGGATGCCCGCGAGGACCGTGCCGACGCCCGCCACCGCGAATGCGAGCCGCCACGAGCCGAGCATCGCGATCAGCCCGGTGATCAGAATCGCGCCCAGCGCCGCGCCGAGCGGTGCGCCGCCGTCGAGCAGCGTCGCGCCGCGGCCGCGCTCGGTCTGCGTCATCCAGATCGCGTTGAGCTTGCCGCCGGCCGGATAGATCGGCGCTTCCGACGCGCCGAGTCCGAGACGCGTGAGCAGCAGGCCTGGCGCATTGGTGCAGACGGCGGCGATCGCCTGGAAGAAACCCCAGAACACGGTCGCGGATGCGATCACGACGCGCGGCTTAAAGCGGTCGGCGAGCATGCCGCCGGGAATCTGCATCACCGCGTAGGTCCAGAAGAAGGAGGAGAGGATAAGCCCCTCCATCGCCGGGCCGATATCGAACTCCTTGGAAATGAGCGGCATCGCGACGGACAGCGACGCGCGGTCGATGTAGTTGATCGCGATGAGGCTCAGCATGACGACGAAAATCTTCCAGCGAACGGTGGATTTGCCCACCGTCAATGCGGCAACACCGGATGTTGAAGACATGAACGGGCTCCTGGATAAGCGGATGTTTTCGTGACGTCGCGCAACGTTGGACAGAGTATAGGATTAGAAATTTATAATTACAAACAGTGTAAACGATTGGTTTTATTGAAAATTAACGAGGTAAATGTTGGTGCAGGGTTTTCACCAACTTCGTGATAAGCTTGCACTGCAATGAACCAGACCATCAAAAGCCCCCTCCTTTTGCGCACTCGCGGCATGGCTGCGGAGATCGCCGCGCGCCTGCGCGACATGATCGACGAGGGCGAATTGCCGCCCGGCGCGCGCATCGACGAAAAAGAACTGAGCAGCGCGTTCGACGTCTCGAAGACGCCCTTGCGCGAGGCGCTGAAGGTGCTGGTGTCGGAGGGGCGCGTGACGCACCGGCAGTACATCGGGTATCGCGTCGCGGAGATCGATCTCGATGATCTCGCCGCCACCTTCGAACTGCTTCACGGCCTCGAAGCGATGGCGGGCGAACTGGTCCGGCAGCGCATCACGAATGCGCAAATCGCGGCAATCGCGGCGAAGCACCGGCGCATGGTGGAGTGTCACGACGCCGGCAAGCGCGTCGAGTATTTCAAGCTGAATCAGCAGATTCACCAAATGATCGTCGATGCCGCCGACAATCCCGTGCTCGCGAGCGTCTATTCGACGTTGATGTCGAAGGTGCATCGGGCGCGCGGCGCGGCGAATGCGGACACGCTGCGCTGGGCCGAATCCGCGAGCGAGCACGAAGCCATTCTGGCCGCGCTCGAGGATCCCGCGCGCGATGGCTTGCCGGCGGTCCTGCGCGAGCATTCGGAGAACACGGCGCGCGAAGTGCTCGCCGTCCTCGAACGCGCAAAGCGCGATGCGCCGGCTGCGCGCATCGGCGATCTCGCGCGCGAGGAAGCGTCGGGCTGAACGCCCGAACGCCTGAAACGTCCTTACGCCAGCACGCTCCACAACACGAGCGTCAGCACGAGTCCCACCACCGAGACGATCGTCTGCAACACGGACCATACCGCGACCGTGCGCTTCAGCGTGAGCCCGAAGTATTCGCGCACCATCCAGAAACCCGCGTCGTTGACGTGGCAGAAGAATACCGAGCCCGCGCCGATCGCGAGCGCCATCAGCGAGTTGTGCGTCGCCGTGAGTCCGCTCACGACGGGCGCGACGATGCCCGCGGTGGTCGTGGTGGCGACGGTCGCCGAGCCCGTCGCCTGACGCAGCGCGACCGCGATCAGCCATGCGAGCAGGATCAGCGGCAGATGCGTGCCCACCGCGATCTTGCCGATAGTCGCGCTGATGCCCGCGTTGACGAGCATTTGCTTCAATCCGCCGCCCGCGCCGATGGTGAGCAGGAGCGCCGCGATCGGCGGCAGGCTCTTGCGCAGAATGCCGCCCACGCGCTCGCGCGCCATGCCGCGCGACCAGCCGAGCATCACGATCGCAAAGAGCACCGTCAACGCCAGCGCGACGAGCGGCTCGCCGACGAAATCGAGTGTGTTGTAGAGCAGCGTGTCTTTCGTGAGCGCGAGCTTGGCGACGGTGCGGCCGAGCATCATCACGACGGGCAGCAGGATCGTCACGAGCGAGATCGCGAAGCCCGGCGTCGCTGCACCGTCTTCATGCGCGGTGAAAAGTTTGCCCATTTCCTCGGGCTCTTCGATATGCAGCCGTTTCGACAGCCAGATGCCATAGAGCGGCCCGGCGAGCATCACGGCGGGCAGCGCGACGATGAGGCCCAGTCCGAGCGTCAGGCCGAGATCGGCATGCAATGCGCTCACCGCGATCAGCGGACCGGGATGCGGCGGCAGCAACGCATGCAGCGTCGTCATGCCGGCAAGCGCGGGAATGGCGATACGCAGGATCGGCTGCTTCGCGCGACGCGCCATCACGAAGATGATCGGCACCATCATCACGAGCCCGACTTCGAAGAACAGGGGCAAGCCGACGATGATCGCGACGAACGCCATCATCCACGGCAGGCGGCGCGGCGTCGAATGATCGAGCAGCGTGGTGACGAGCCGGTCGGCCGCGCCGGACTCGGCCATCAGCGCGCCGAGCATGGCGCCGAGCGCGATGATGATGCCGACGTCGCCGAGCAGTGCGCCAGCGCCCTTGCTGAACGCTTGCGCGATTGCTTCGAGCGGTTGATGCGCGGCGAAGCCCGCCGCGAACGTGCCCACGAGAATGGACAGGAACGGCGCGAGCTTGAGCACGCTGATGGAAACGATGATGATTGCGAGGCCGAGCGCGCAGGCGATCAGCAGTTGCGTGTCGTGGGCAGACCAGGGAGTTAGGGTTGTGGGATTCACGGTGACCTTGAGCTGACGCGCATCGTCTTGAATGCCGATGCGATTACGTGGAGCTTTCGAGTCCCGCGCATGACCTCGCGCGTGCTGGCGAAGCATGCGCGGGACGCGAAGCCCCGTCGTAATAGCACTTTTCGGGACGACGGTCAAAAACGACCGCGCGTCGATCGTGCTCTCTCAGGCTGGCCTTTCAATCGACTTGCCGCTGATGGCTGGCATCTTGCGTTTTGCATTCGGAATGCCGTCTTGTGTCTTGCATTCCGCATGCATATCCGACGAAAAATCACGCCGCGGCCTTGTCAGGTCCGGCGGCGCGATCCTGTGCGAGAAGATCGAGCAGCCGCAGCACGCGAGCGCGCTGCGTGGATACGAGATCGCTTTCGTCGCCGAGCGCGGCGAGTCGCTTTGTCCAATAGGCGCGATCGAGACAGGCGAACGCCTTCGGATCGCTCGCCCGCGCGAGCGAACGGACCATACGCTCGAGATGATCGAGCTGGGCGTCCGCGACGCGCGCGGGCTTGAGCGCCGCTCGCGTGGCTTCCGCTTCGCGCCTGGTTCGCAAAACTTTCGACTTTTCCATTTGACGCCCCGAAACGTCTTTTCTTGCTGCATACGGCTGTGTTTTTGATCTTGTCAGCCGTAAACCGTATGAGTGAGAGACAGCGATGTGACAGCGGGATGACGGCAAGGAATCGCCGACCTGAACCGCCCGCGACGCCGCACACGCTGCTCCTCAATCAGCACGATATACCGGCATTTCGACTACGCTTTACCATGCGTCTCACCGGGCGGCGCCTCGTGTGCGCGCCACCGATCGAAAGGACTCTTTGGACCGACATCGACTCCCATGCCCGCCGATTCCGATCCGCCCACGCTATTCACGCGCTTCTCGACGGAGGCAGTGCCGCGCGAGCGCCAGTTGCTCGCATGGCGCGATCGCGTCGGGCATGTCGTCGATGTCCTTCCCGACAACGATCAGATCGCGCGCGGCTTTGCGGGCAGCATCGACCTGCATGCGGCGGGAGGGCTCGTGTTCACTGAGGCGCGCACCGATGCGCTGGTGCTCGAGCGCTCGATCGCGCGCGTCTCGACCGATACCCGTCGCGATTTCGCGTTTCACGTATATGCCGAAGGCGAGTGCGGCCATGTGAGCGGCCTGAGCGTGAAGCGCAGTGCGCCGGGCTCGGTGCGCGGCATCGTCGCGTTCGATCTGAACCAGCGGTTCCGCGTCGAACGCCCGGCATGCCGCGTGTTGACGATGTTCGCGCCGCGTTCGGTCGTGGCCGCGCATACCGCTGACTGCGATGCGCTGCATGGCCGCATCCTGCCCGAGGACGCGCCGCTCGCGCGCTTCGTTTGCCAGCATTTCGATGCCACCGCGCGCGCGCTGCCGGCGCTGAAACGGCCTGATGCGATCGACGCGCTCGAAGCCGGCGCGCGACTGCTGCTCGCGGCATTCGCCGACAAGCCGCATGCGTTGCACGATTCACGCGCCGCGCTGCAAACGGCCGTGAAAGGCCAGGTGAAGCGTTATGTCGAGACGCATCTTCATGAAGCCGATCTCACGCCGATGAAGATCGTCGACGCACTCGGTCTGAAGCGTGCGACGATCTATCGATGGTTCGAGCAGGAAGGCGGCCTTGCCGCATACATTCGACATCGCCGCCTGCGCGAGGCGGCCGATGAACTGGCGCGCTTCCCGAACCTCCAGATCGCCGATATCGCATTCGGCCTCGGCTTCAAGAGCGCATCGGATTTCACGCGGGCGTTTCGTCGCGCGTTCGACGTGAGTCCGCTTGAGATGCGTCTGCGCGCGCTGGATCTGTTGCGCGCGGCGGCCAACGATCCCGTCATGCGCATGCACGCCGCGCATTCGAGGGGCGTTCGGGGAAGCGGCTGAGCGCGAAGAGCGTCACGCAGTTCGCCGCGAGCAGATACCAAGCGGGCGTCATGACATTGCCGGTCGCGCCGATGAGCCAGGCGACGGCGAGCGGGGAGAATCCGCCGAAAATGACGACGCCGAAGGTGTAGATGACCGAGAGGCTCGCTGCGCGCCGATGCTTCGGAAAGGCTTCGAGCATGAGCACCGAACCCGCACCCGCGTTGTTCAGCGCGATGGCGACATAGAGCAGGATGATCACGAGCGCGAGCGTATCCGGTGCGCCTTGCGTGAGCGCATGAAACGCGGGATATGCCGTCGCGAGCGCGCCGATGAGCGATGCGTATTGCAGCGTCTTGCGGCTCATCAGGCGATCGGCGGCGAGCGCGACGAGCGGCGTGACGATGAGGATCACGAGACCGGAGAGCGATGCGATCAGGAAGCTGATCGCGGGTGGCCGGTGCAATGTGTGCGTGAGATAGCTCGGCATGTACAGCACGGCAATGTAGATGCTCGACGAAGGCGCGGCCATCATCAGGATGCCGCAAATGAGAGGCCGTGCGTGCTCGCGAAGCACGATCGCGAGCGGCGTGCGTGCGGCACGTGTCTTCGCCGCCGACGCGTGGCCCGGCATGCGCCGGAGAAACCAGCCGAGCGGTGCGATCAGTCCGCCGATGACGAAGGGCACGCGCCATCCCCATTGCATGAGTTGCTCCTGCGACAGCAGCGCGGACGTGCATGCGCCGACGAGCGCCGCGGCGCATGCGGCGGCGCCCTGGCTCGCACCGCGCCAGCTGACCATGAAACAGCGCCGTTCGTAGGGCACGGACTCCATCAGCAGCGCCGATGCCGGGCCGATCTCGCCGCCCGCCGCGAGTCCTTGCAGAAGCCGCGCGAACACGATAAGCACGGTCGCGCTCGCACCGATCGCCGCATGCGTCGGCAGACATGCGATCAGCCAGGTGCCCGCCGCCATCGACGCGATCGACAGCCGCATGCCCGCCTCGCGGCTGCGCCGGTCCGCGTATCGGCCGATCAGCATGGCACCGAGCGGACGCATGACGAAGCCCGCGCCGAAAGTTGCGAGCGAAAGCAATAGGGATGAAGCGGCGTCGTGCGCGGGAAAGAAGAGCCGTCCGATGATCGCCGCGGAGAAACCATACACGGTGAAGTCGTAGGCGACGAAACCGTTACCGATCACGGTCGCGACGATGATGCGGGTCGGATTCGCGGACGCGTTTTGATGTTCGGATTGAGTCATGAATGAACGGAGGTTGATGCAGTCGGATCCGGCTTCCGATATTAACGGCTGCATTGCTCAGATCTTTTGGCGCATCGTCGTGATCGTCACGAACATAGGCGCGTGATATACGATCACCTTTTCCGCACCTTTCATTTAATCGCCTTCATGGATGACGCCACGCGCGAATTCGACCGGCTGCGCCCTCGTCTGCAGGGCATCGCATATCGCATGCTCGGTTCGGTCGCCGAGGCGGAAGACATCGTGCAGGATGTATGGCTGCGCTGGCATGCGGCGGCGCGCGAAGCTATCGATAATGCGGAAGCATGGCTCGTCGCCGTCACGACGCGCCATTCCATCGACCGGCTGCGCGCCGCGAAACTGCAGCGCGAACATTACGCGGGCATCTGGCTGCCGGAGCCGCAAATCACCGAGCCGCCCGCGACGCCCGAAGAAGTCACCGAGCGTGCGGACGATGTGTCAGTGGCGTTTCTGATGCTGCTCGAACGCCTGAGCCCCGAAGCACGCGCGGCGTTCCTGCTGCGCGAGGTCTTCGACGCCGATTATCCCGAGCTCGCGCGCATCATCGGCAAGACGGAGGCCGCGTGCCGTCAGCTCGTGAGCCGTGCCAAAGCGCAATTGCGCGAGGCGCGCCCGCGCCAATCGGTGCCGCGCGAGATTCACAGGCGTTTGCTGCGCGCATTCGCGCATGCGATCGAACACGGCGATTTCGCGGCCATCCACGCGATGCTCTCGGAAGACGCGACGCTCGTCGGCGATGGCGGCGGTCGCGTGCAGAGTTTCCCGGAGCCGCTATTCGGCGGCAAGCGCATCGCGCAGCTTTTCTATGCGGCGTTCCTGCGCTATGGAAAGGGCGTGCGTCTCGACCTCGTCATGCTCAATGGCGAATGGGCGTTCTTGCGCTTCATCGACGGCAAGCTCGAATCCGCGCAGACATTCGACATCGAAGACGAGCGCATCGTGCGAATTCAGGTGCAACGCAACCCGGACAAGCTCGAACGCATCGCGGCGCGTTACGGCAATGCGTAACGCCTGCCACTTTGATTGATGCGCGCGAAGCAATAGCGTGCGCACGATCCCGCGCCTACCGCGAAAAGGCGCGCAAACTTACGATGACATCCATGCCGGCCACGGGTTGCCGGCGATATTTTCAACCAGGCATGGAGTCATCATGACGCAGCGAATCAACTACATTCAACAATCGCCCGCACTGTTCAAGAAGTTCTATGAGTTCAGTCAGGCGGTGCAGGAGTGCTCGATCGAACAGACGACGCGCGATCTCGTCACGCTTCGCGCATCGCAGATGAATGGCTGCGCCTTCTGCGTCGATATGCACGTGAAGGAAGCGAAGATTCACGGCGAGCGCGAACTGCGCACGCATCATGTGGCGATCTGGCGCGAGTCGACGCTATTCTCGCCACGCGAACGGGCCGCGCTCGCGTGGACCGAAGTCCTGACGCGCATTCCCGAGCACGGCGTGCCCGACGAACTCTATGCGCGCGTGCGCGAACAGTTCTCGGAAAAGGAACTGTCCGACCTGACCTACGCCATCATGGCGATCAACGGATGGAATCGCGCGAATGTCGCGTTCCAGACGGTGCCGGGTTCGTCCGACAAGGCCTTCGGCCTCGACAAGTCGAACCTCTCGTAATGTGCTCGCGCCGTCATTCGATCATGGGAGAACGATCATGCACAGCATCAAACGGGTGGGACTTACGCTCGTCTTCGGATGCGCGGCGCTCGTCGCGGAGACGGCGCAGGCCGCGCCAGAGGCCATCGTCAAGGAGCTCATGACGAAGCCGCTGCCCGAATCTCCGGGCAAGGAAGCGCTGATGATCAGCGTCGAATATCCGCCGGGCGCGGTCGATCCGGTGCACCGCCATGACGCGCAGGCGTTCGTGTATGTGCTCGAAGGCACGATCGTCATGCAGCTTCAGGGCGGCAAGGCCGTGACGCTCAAGCCCGGCGATACCTTTTATGAAGGCCCTGACGATATCCACACTGTAGGTCGCAACGCCAGCAACACGAAGCGCGCGAAGTTCATCGTGCTGCTTCTCAAAGACAAGGGCAAACCGGTTTTGACGCCGGTGAAATAAAAAATCCGGCATGGCGTGTCACAAAGCGCAGGGCATGAACGTCTAGTGAGACAGAACCACTACGTTTCGTGCCGCCATGCCATCTGAACTCGTATGTCACTCGGACGATTCGCTCGCGTATAGCTTCGTGGCGAGTTATGCGGGCGTCGTTTCATTTCTTGCCGTTGCCAATGAAGGCAGCTTCGCCAAAGCGAGCGATCGCCTGGGCATCGGGCGGTCCGCCGTCAGCCGCAACGTGCAGAAGCTGGAAGCACAGCTCGATGCGCGTCTCTTTCTTCGCACCACGCGCAGCACGTCGCTCACGCGCGAGGGTGAACTCTTCTACAAGAACTGTCAGCCGGGCGTGGAGCGCATCGTGCAGGCGCTCGAGGACATGCGCGAACTGCGCCACGGCCCGCCCCGCGGACACTTGCGTATTGCGTCCGCGCCGGGGTTCGGCCGCAGAGTCGTCGCGCCGCTTCTGTCAGGCTTCAATGCGCGCTATCCGGAGATTGCTCTGGAACTCGTCCTGAACGATCGCCCTTGCGATTTCACGGCCGACCGTGTCGACGTCGCATTTCGCGATGGTCATATGGAAGACAGCGAAGTCGTCGCGAAGCAATTGATTCCGATGCAGATGGTCGTGTGCGCATCGCCCGAGTATGCGCGTGAGCACGGCTTGCCCCGTCATGTCGAGGAACTCGAAAACCATCGCTGCATCAACTTCCGTACGTCGGCAGGACGTATCGCCGACTGGGAATTCAAGGTAGACGGCTTTACGCACAAACGCTCGCCCGCCGCGAGGCAAACGTTCAACGACATCGACCTGATGTTGCAAGCGGTGCTCTACGGGCAGGGCATCGCGCAACTGCCTGCCTATCTCGTGTGCGATTCGCTCAAGGCGGGGCGCCTCGTCATCTGTCTCGCGCAACATGCGCCCGATGACGGCGGCCACTATCTCTGCTATCTCAGCCGCAAGCATTTGCCCGCACGGGTGCGTGTATTCGTCGATTACATGACCGAGCATACGCGCACGCTCGATCTGCATTGCCTCACGACGAGCATGACGAACACAAACGCCTCGGCGCTCGCGATCGCCGATTGATGCAACGGAGGCAACACTGCGCGTACGGTGACGGCGCTAGCGGACGCGTGCGCGCACACCTACGGTGCATCACGCGCGGGAGGTTCGTCGGTGAACGGTGTTGTCGAGATCGCGGGTCCGGACAGGTCGCGTCTGTCCGATCTGATGCAGCGCTATTTCAAAGTAACGGGCGATGCAAGAACGGTCTTCGCCGACGAGAGCGCGCTCTACTTCGGCGCGCAACTCGCAGCGGACACGCTGCTGCCAGGCGGACAAGCGCATCTCGGCACAATGTATTTCGATGCCTGGTTCGAGCGAAGCCAGAGTCGGACGCAAACGGCGCATTGAGCGATCTCTGTCGTCATCGCTGATAGAAGAGGTCGTCATGGAGCCACTGCATCCGCCGCCCGTTGGCCTGCTCGACAAGTATGAAGGGCGCGACGTGCAGCCGCTTTATTCGACGACGGCAATCTCGACCTCGACTTGCGCATGTCGAAAACGCTTGGCGGGCCCGGCGGCGGTACGAACCCCGAGCAATTGTTCGCCGCAGGCTATGCCGCGTGCTTTCATGGCGCGCTCGTATTGCTCGCGGCGCGCGCGGGCATCGCGGTGGAGGGCGCAAGCGTGTCGGTCACGGTCGAATTCGGCCGCGATCCAATGGACGGCCTCTTCGTGCTCACCGCGCACGCGCGCGTTCAGATGCCCGCTATCGACCGCACGACGGCGGAGGAACTCGTGTGCAACACAGAGCGCTTTTGCCCTTATACGAAGATGGCGCATAAGGGCATCGTCAATATAGTTGCGCTTGCAACCGAAAGCGATGCCACGACTCATTCTGCCGGCACGCGCGCCGTCTGATCCATTTCGCTTGCCTGACGCGACGCATCGCGCCGGCTCAACGCGCCCAATGCCAACGCGGCAACGGCTGCCGGAACGGCGAGCAGCGTGAAGACCGCGCCGAATTGCAGGCCCATGCTCATGAGAAGACCGCCGGTCATCGCGCCCGCGACCGCGCCCATGCGTCCTATGCCGAGCATCCATGCCACGCCCGTTGCGCGGCTTCGCGTCGGATAGAACGATGCCGCGAGTGCAGACATCGACGTGACCGCGCTCGTCACCGCTGTTCCCGTCAGGAAGATGAGCACCGCGAGCCAGAACTGATCCGCGACGCCGCGTCCGATCGTCAGCACGAGTGCCGCCGCGAGCACATAGGCGCATGCGTTGACGCGTCGCGGATTGGCCTTGTCCATCACCCAGCCGAGAGACAGGTTGCCGAGAATGCCGCCGAGCGGAAATAGCGACGTCGTGAGCGCCGCGCGTTCGGCGGAGAAGCCTGCGTCTTTGAAGAGCGTCGGCAGCCAGTTGGTCAGCAGATAGAAGATCAGCAAGCCCATGAAATAGGCGAGCCATAACATGGATGTGCCGAAGCGATAGGGCCGCGAAACGATGAGTCCAAGCGCGGACTGGTCCGCGCCGCCGGTGCGCGTATCGGCGGCAGTGAATGTGACGCGCTCGCCTTCGGCAAGACGTGCATCGTTCGAGATACGCCGCAAGACGCGTGCGATTTTCTGCGCGGAGTGTCTTCTCACGACCATGAATTGCGCGGACTCGGGCAGCAGAAAGAGCAGCAGCACCGTGAGCACGATCGGGCCGAGGCCGCCGGCGACGAGCACGCTCTGCCAGCCGAAATGCGGAATGAGCCACGCGGCGCACAGTCCGCCGATCGAAAGGCCCACTGAGAAGCCGCAGAACATCGTGTTGACGACGACCGCGCGAATGCGTGCGGGCGCATATTCCGCCATCAGCGTGACGGCGTTGGGCATTGCCGCACCGAGGCCCAGGCCGGTGAGAAAGCGCCACGCGGTCAGCGTTTCGACCGAGCTTGCTTGCGCCGACGCGAGACTCCACACGCCAAAGAAGAACACGGAAAGCGCGAGCACCGCCTTGCGCCCGATGCGATCGGCAACCGGTCCTGCCGCGAGCGCGCCGATACCGAGACCCACGAGCGCCGCGCTCATCACGGGTCCCAACGCGGCGCGCGTGATGCCCCAATCGCCAATCAACGAAGGCGCGATGAAGCCGACCGCCGCCGTGTCGAAGCCATCGGCCGCGACGACCAGAAAGCACAGGATCAGAATGACCCATTGATACGGCGAAAAGCGTTCGCCGTCGATGAAGCTCTGGACCTCGATGGTCCCGAAGTTCTTTTCCATGCCGGTATGTCTCCATTCATTTATCTAAAAGCAGTCGCGAGGATGCGGCCTTCTTCGTGCCGCAATGCCGCGCTTCAACGCACAGCGGGCGAGAGACTCTTGAACTCGACGCGCCTGATGATGCGGCTCTCCTGTGCGACGATCAGATGCGCGGACGCTTGCAGATAAGCAGGCCATTCGGGATCGTTGTCGCGAGCGGTGCGCCGCTCGTCGTAATCTGCGATGCTCTCGTATCCCCATAAATGCACGACCTGATTCAACGCACCGATGTCGCTCATGTAGAAGCCCACAGGCACGCCGAGGTACCTGAGCTGAATCGGCATCGCCAGATGATCGAACACGTCGATGAATTCAGCCATTCCGCGCGGCTTGATAGTGTAGATGCGGTGATCGATGAATGGCTTGCTCATGCTGCGCTCCTCAATTCGCTGGAATTAGCGCGCTCGTCGATGCGGCCCGCGAGATGTAGTCCGGTGAGATAACCGAAGGTCATGATCGGGCCGAGCGTGATGCCGGCGCCCGGATAGTTGCCGCCCATGACGCTCGCGCGATCGTTGCCGACGGCATAAAGCCCCGGAATCGGCTCGCTGCCTTTGAGTACCTGACCGTGAGGATTGGTCGCGATTCCGTCGAACGTGCCGAGGTCGCCCATCACGATCTTGAGCGCGTAATACGGGCCATTGCCGATGGGCGCGACGCAAGGATTCGGCTTGTGCGAGGGATCGCCGAGATAGCGGTTGAACGAAGTCGTGCCGCGGCCGAATGCGGTGTCCTGGCCTGCCACGGCGTCGCGGTTGTAGTCGCGCACGGTGGCTTCCAGCGCAGTTGCATCGATGCCTGCGCGCCGCGCGAGTTCTGCAAGCGTGCGGCCTTTGACGAGATAGCCGCTCTTCAGATGAGGACCGAGCGGAATCGGCGCGGGCTTCGCGAAACCGAGACCGTATTTGCGAATCGTCTTGTGATCGCAGACGAGCCACATCGACGTTTCTTTATCATCGCGGCACGCTTCGATCATCGCCGCGCCGACATCGTGATAAGAGTTCGATTCGTTGGTGAAACGAACGCCGTCGCGCGTCACGCCGATCACGCCCGGCTTGTAGCGATCGAGCAGATGCGGAAACACGCCGTATTTGCCGCCTTTCAGCGGCACGCGCGAGACGGGCATCCACGCGGCGGGCTGCGGATAGCGGATATCGACGCGGCCGCCCACGCGTTCGGCCATGCGTGCGCCGTCCCCGGTATTGCCCGCGGGAACCGGCGATACATGCTCGCTGCCGCGTCGCACATGGGGATACGCCTTTGCAATGCGTGCGACATCATGCGAGAAGCCGCCGCACGCAAGTACGACCCCACGCCGCGCGGTGATGCGCGTTTCGCTTCCATTCGCCATCACGATCGCGCCCGTCACGCGGCCCTTGACCGTACTGAGTTCCTTCGCGCCCGTGCGTGTATGAATTGGAATGCCGAGATCGAGTGCGGACTTGGCGAGGCGCGCGGCGAGGGCATTGCCGCTCGTGATCTGCACGCCGCGCTTATGCAGCGCGAGTTCCATGATATGGCTCGCGAGCCGCTTGGCGACATACCACGCCGACGCAAGCGATCTAGTCGCGTTGAAGAAGTGCTTGAGATCCGCGCTCGACGAATTGAACATCATGCCGATGAACGTGATCGTCTTGAGTGGCGGACGCAGGCGTGCGATGTCCCTGCCCAGCTCGCGCGCATCGAAAGGCTTTGCGACGACGGAGCGACCCACGTCGACGCCGCCCGGCGCATCTGGATGGTAGTCGGGGTAAAGCGTCGGCAGGAATTTCACCGACGTCTCGCGCTCGAAGAACTCAATCATGCGCGGGCCGTTGTCGAGAAATGCATCGACGGCTGCTTTGTCGTACATCGCGCCCGTTTCGCCACGCATGTACCGAAGCGCCGCTTCGCGCGTATCCTGAACACCCGCTTCCTTCGCGTGGCGATTACCGGGAATCCACAGCACGCCGCCGGAGAATGCGGTCGTGCCGCCGAAGTATTCCTCCTTCTCGACGACGATCACGTCGAGTCCTTGTTTCTTCGCTGTAATGGCCGTCGAAAGGCCGCCTGCGCCCGAGCCGATCACGAGCACATCGCAAGCGAGATCGGACGACCGCGTTACGGTAGTCATGGTGAAGTCCTTTGATTGGAAGCGGGCGCGTCGCGCACCCGTGAGATGAAAGGCCGTGTTTCAGGCGGTGCGCGGCGCCTCGAAGCCGGGACGCGGAACGAGGTCCATCAACATGCATTCGAAGCCGCCATCGACGGCAAGCTCCGCCCCGTTCACGTAGGCCGCGCGCCGGCTCGCGAGAAATGCAACTGCCTCGGCGATATCGCGCGGCTCGCCGATGCGCCTGCTCGCGGTCATCGCGCTGCGGCGCGCTTCGACATCGCCTTGTTCATAGAACGCTTTCGAGAGCGGCGTGCGGATCATGCCGGGGCACACGGTGTTGCTGCGCACGCCACGCGCACCCCATTCGGCGGCGATCTGACGCGACAGCATTGCGATGCCGGCCTTGCTCGGGCTATATGCGCCGCTCCAGGTTTGCGGATGATGTGCCGCCACCGATGCGATATGCACGATGCTGCCGGCGCCACGCGCGAGCATGCCGCGACCGAATGCCTGCGCGCATAACATGTAACCGGTGAGATTGACGGCAAGCATCGCATTCCACCCATCGAGGCCGATATCTTCGATGCCGCCCGCCCTCAACAAGCCCGCGTTGTTCACAAGCACATCGACATGACCGAACTTCCGCTCGACCTGATCGCGCGCGCGGTTCACGCTCGCCGCATCGGCAATATCACACGCGATGGCAAGCGCATCGACTCCGCTTGCGCGCAGCGTGTCGGCCACTTCCATGCAGCCCGCTTCATCGCGATCCAGCAATGCGAGACGAGCGCCCGCATCGGCGAATGTCGATGCGATGGCGCGGCCTATGCCGCCCGCCGCACCCGTCACCACACACACGTTCGATTCGAGCCCGAGCCAATGCGGCGTATTGTGATCATGCGCGAGGTGATTAGTCATGCTTGTCTCCTGAGTCCATTCGATGCGAAGGCGACGATGGCCTTGCCTGTGAAAAAAGTATATTCACGGTCATGCACAAAAAATTGGACAAAGGCAGCAGACGACAGGACAATTTGTGCATGAGGAGACGCATGACATGAGGAAAATCCCTAACTACAACCTGTATGGAGAGTCGGCGCGCCCGCCGTGGTATGACGCGTTCAATTTCGAGTGGATCGCCGAGCGCAGCGCGCCGAACGACTGGCATATCGACGCGCATCGTCACGACGCGCTCTTGCAATTTCTGTACATTCGCGGCGGCGGCGGGCAAGTGCTGATCGAGAACAGCGTGATCGATATCTTGCCGCCCTGCGTCATCGTGCTGCCCGCGCAAACGGTGCATGGATTCAACTTCGCGCCGAACGTCGATGGTCTCGTTGTTACCGTCGCGCAAAGATCGATCGAGGCCCTCGCATCGATCGCAGCCCCGGGGCTCATTCCGGTGCTGCAGCGCGCGGGCCTCTCCCGTGTGAGCGCGCAGTCCGTCAAGGAAAGCGCATTCATGACGATCGTCGAATTGCTGGAAAAGGAATTTCGCGCGACGAACCGCGGGCACATGGCGGCGGGCATGTCGCTCCTGATTGCACTTTTCGTGCATGTCTCGCGGCTATGCGAGAGCACGTCCGCGCCGAACGTCGCATCGACGGAAAGACGCGCGCAACAGATCAGGCGCTTCAGGGAGCTGGTGGCCGCACACTTTCGCGAGCATCGCGCGGTGGATTTCTATGCGCAAAGGCTCGGCATGACCGTCACGCAGCTTGGACGTATTTGCCGCGAGGAAATATCGAGCTCGCCGCTTGCAATGATCAACGAGCATCTCGTGCGTGAGGCGCAGCGCGATCTCGTTTATTCGAGCATGTCGGTCAAGCAGATCGCGCATGGATTGGGCTTTGCCGATATCGCCTATTTCAGCCGTTATTTCCGCAAGCAGACCGGCGTCACGCCGACGCAGTTTCAGGCTCAGGCGCATAAGGCGCTCGCCATTCAATAGCCGACGCAATAGCGGCGTCGCCCCAATCCCGGAGGGTTGCCACCGCGGTGCAAGCATGCGATGCTTCGCCGTGCTGTGATTCAGTCAAAACAAGAACGGCACGAGCGAGACCAGTCCGGTTCACTCATCCTGATGAGGAGGGAGCATGATCGCACTGTCATCGTATCGCGCGGCGCACGAGGCGTCGCGGCGTTTCCAGTTCAAGGCACGCACAGCGTTATGCGGCTGGCTCGTCATGAGCGCGGCTGCGAACCTCGCGTATGCGGACGCGCAAACCGGTTATACGCTGCCGCCTCCGCCGAGCGAGTTATACGGCGATCTTTTCGTCGCCGTGCAGACGCAGGGCATCTATCCCGATCAAAAAACCTTCGTCGATGCGGTACCGAAGATCGATCCCGCGCAGATCGTGCAGGCCTATCATCAGCAGATGTCGGTGCCGGGCTTTTCGCTCAAGAACTTCGTCGGGCAGTACTTCACGCCTCCGACGGATCAGGTCATCACGCCGCCGCCGAATCAGACATTGCGAGAACATATCGACTGGCTGTGGCCCGAACTCACGCGTTTGACGACCACCGCCAACGTGCCGCCGAATAGCTCACTGATTCCGATGCCCAAGCAATATGTGGTGCCGGGCGGGCGCTTTCGCGAGGGCTATTACTGGGACACGTATTTCACGATGCTCGGCCTTCAGGAGGCCGGCCGCGAAGATCTCGTCGACGACATGCTCGATAACTTCGCGTATCTGATCGATACGATCGGACATATTCCAAATGGCAATCGCACGTACTATGTAAGCCGGTCGCAACCGCCGTTCTTCTCGTATATGGTCGAACTTGCCGCGCACAAAGAAGGCGGCCGGGTTTATCAGAAGTATTTGCCACAATTGCGCAAGGAGCATAGCTACTGGATGCAAGGCGCGAATACGCTGCAGCCGGGCGGTGCGGTGCGCAACGTCGTGATGCTGCCCGACAAGACCGTGCTCAATCGCTATTGGGACGAACGCGACACGCCGCGTGACGAGTCTTACTCGGAAGATGTAGCCACCGCCAAACAGGTCACGAGCCGTCCGGCGAACGAGGTGTATCGCGATCTGCGCGCGGCAGCCGAGAGCGGCTGGGACTTCAGCTCGCGCTGGTTCGGCGACAACACGACGCTCGCGACGATCCGCACGACATCGATCATTCCCGTCGATCTGAATAGCCTGATGTTCCACCTCGAAACGAGCATCGCGATCGGTTGCGGCGAGGCGCGCGATTTCGGATGCGTCGGCGAGTACATCGGGCGCGCGGCCAAGCGCGCGATCGCCATCAACAAGTATCTCTGGAACAAGAACGGCTATTACGGCGATTACGACTGGAAGCTCGGGCAACCGCGCAATAATCCATCAGCGGCGATGCTTTATCCGCTCTTCGCGAATGCGGCGTGGCCGGATCGTGCGCACAAGACAGCAGAGACGGTCGAAGCGATGTTGCTGAAGCCCGGCGGCCTCACGACGACCACTTACAACACGACGCAACAGTGGGATGCGCCGAACGGATGGGCGCCATTGCACTGGATCGCGGTGCAAGGCTTGAAGCGATATGGGCGCAGCGATCTCGCGCAGCAGATCGGTACGCGCTTTCTTGCCGACGTGAATAACGTCTACAAGACGCAGCAGAAGCTCGTCGAGAAATACATCGTCGAAGGCGAGGGAACGGGCGGCGGCGGAGGCGGCGAATATCCGCTGCAAGATGGCTTCGGATGGACCAACGGCGTCACGCTCAAGCTACTCGACCTCTACGCGCCGGGGCAATAAGACAGCGAAACGACGGCATCGCCGCGGCTCTTCATGCGGCGATGCCTGCATAACAATGCACGTCAACTTTCCTTTTCCTGCTTCCGCCGCCGATATTCCTGCACCGGCACGCCGCCCACGCCCCAGTTCTCCATGTCGACTTCCTGGATCACGACGAACGTAGAGTCGAGCGGTTTGTTCAACACGTCGAGCAACAACTGGCTGACACCTTCGATGAGTTGCGCTTTCTCGTCGGCGGTGACGGCGTTCGTGCCTGCCTTGTTGCCTTCGCGTGTCACCTGAATCGTAACCATCGGCATGGCGATCTCCTTGAGTGAAAAACAGCGACGCGCCCGCGAAGGGCGCATACACAACCGGTGAAGGATCGATCAATGTCCCGCGCTTTGGCCGCCGTCGACGTGCAGGATCTCACCCGTCACGAACGGCGCGGAATCAAGATACAGAACGGCGTTCACGATGTCGCTCATTTCGCCCATGTGTCCCATCGGATGCAGAGCGCCGAGTGCTTCGTGCGTTTCGGGCGCGTGCATCGGCGACTTGATGATGCCGGGAGACACTGCATTCGCGCGAATGCCGGACTTCGCATATTCGATGGCGAGGGACTTCGTCGCAGAATTCAGGCCGCCCTTCGTCAGCGACGCCAGCACCGAAGGCACGCCGCTTACCGCATGATCGGCGAGCGTCGTCGTGATGCTGACGATATGCCCGCTCTTGTTCTTCTCCATTTGCTCGATGGCGAGTTGAGTGACATGGAAGAAGCCGTTCAGATTCACGTTCAGGACGGCCGCATAGTCTTCCTGCGTATATTGCGTGAAGGGTTTGGCGATGAAGATGCCCGCGTTGTTGACGAGCGTATCGATGCGGCCGAACTTGGCGATCGCCGCATCGACGACGCGTTGCGCGGTGGCGCGATCGCCGATATCGCCCGCGACAGCCACGACGTTCGGATCGTCCGGCTGCCGAATGGAACGGGCGGTTGCGACGACGCGATAACCTTGCGCGCGAAAGGCATTGACGATTTCAGCGCCGATGCCTTGCGACGCGCCGGTGACGATAGCGACTTTGTTTGCGTTGCTCATGATGAACCTCGATAGATGTTGATGTGGGCCTGTTGCGGATCGGACCGAAGGCTCCGATGGCTTGTAATGTAGGCTCTTCGAGATTCGTTGCGTACACACGCGGTGGACAATCAGTCTTGCGCGCGAGGAACAAATGCATCGCAGGAGAAATCGATCAGATGAATGACTCAACGGGAGCAATGACATGAGCTTGCAAAACGTAAAGGCATTCGTATTCGATGTATTCGGAACCGTCGTGGACTGGCGCGGCGGGATTGCCCGCGAGGCCGCGCCGTTCCTGCAGCGCTACGGCGCGACCGGCTTGAAGCCTGAGGCCTTCGCGGATGCATGGCGCAGCCGCTACGTGCCCGCGATGCGCAAGATCATCAGCGGCGAGCGATCGTTCGTGCGGCTCGATGTGCTGCATCGCGAGAATCTCGTGGACCTCCTGCCGGAATTTGGCATCAATCCTGAAGCGGTTCCTTCGGAGGCGCTGGACGAACTGAACCTCGCGTGGCATCGACTCGATCCGTGGCCCGATTCGATCGCGGGTTTGCAACGGCTCAAGGCACGCCATATCATTGCGCCGCTTTCGAACGGCAATATCAGGCTGATGGTGGATATGGCGAAGCGCGCAGGCTTGCCCTGGGATGCGATTCTCGGCGCGGAGATCGCGCAGATTTACAAGCCCGATCCGCAGGCTTATCTGCGCACCGCAGACGTTTTGATGCTGAAGCCAGAAGAAGTCTGCCTCGTCGCCGCGCATAACGACGATCTCGCAGCGGCAAGAAAGTGCGGCTTGCGCACTGCGTTCGTCTCGCGTCCGTATGAGCGCGGCCCGGGTCAGTCAGTCGATTTGGAAGCTGAGAGCGATTGGGATGTCGTCGCGAACGACATGAACGAACTGGCCGACGCCGTGGGCGCCTGAGCGCCGCAAGCATCGGCCTGTAAGGGATGTTATGCGGCACCTTCGACGATGCGGAAATCGCGCACGACGGAATCGCCAAGTACTTCCAGTGCGTGCTGATAGGTCGCGCTGTTATAGGCGGCGACGGCTGCATCGAGCGAATCGAATTCGATGACCACCGTGCGCTCGATGACGCCTTCGCCTTGCACCATCGCCGCGACGCCGCGGGCGAGCGGACGGCCACCGCCTTCCGCGATGGCTTGAGTTGCGATCTTCGCGTATTCGGCGGCCTGCTCGGGCTTCATGATCTTCTTGTACACGCTGACCCAATATCCTTTTGCCATCTGTATCTCCAGTGTTTGACGGGCGCTTTGCGCCATGAGGCGAACGCAACGCGCATGTGCGTTCAGTCCGGCGGCCAGCATAACAAATTCTCGGGCGTTAATGCCCCGTGCGACTCGCGCCGTCGATTCTGCGTGTTTCCGGGAAAGGTGCTTTCCTGTGCTAGGGGTTAACCCGGAATAACCAGCGTCATAGACTGCTATCACTGCTTTCGCACGACACCGCGTTCGAAGCCAGGCACCTCATAACACTGGAGTTTCATCATGAAGTCGATCATTCGCGCAGCCATCGTCGCAACCGCTCTCGTCATTCCCGTCGCTTCGTTCGCCCAAAGCCAAATCACTCGGGCGCAAGTTCGTGCCGAACTCGCAGAATTGCAGAGCGTCGGTTATCACGCGGGCGACGGCGATCAGGCGCATTATCCGGAAGCGATCCAGGCAGCCGAAGCGAAACTCGCAGCACGCGAGGGCGCGACGGCTTATGGTGGCGCCGCTAACGGCACGTCGCAATCGGGGGGTGCACGCGTATCGCAATCGGACTGGAATGCGATGTACTCGCGCTGAGGCGTGAATGCCCGAAGCGGTCTTTCATGGCCGCTTCAGGCGAAGGATTCAGTCCGCGGCGTATTTGCGGTCGAGTTCATCGAAGAGCGGCTTGTTCACGAGCCGTTGACGTTCGGCGAACGGCGCGACGACTGCCGGATCTTCATCGAGCCGTCCCTGCGATTTCAATGCGCCGAGCGCAGTCTGCATGCCGCGCACGGCGCTTTGCAATGCTGCATTCGCATAGAGCACGAGACTGAAGCCCATCCGCGCAAGATCTGCCTGATCCGTCACGGGCGTCTTGCCGCCGATTACGATGTTGATGAGTTGCGGTGCATCGAGCAGCTTGGGAAGCGAGGCGATTTGCTCCGGGGTTTCGATAGCTTCGACAAATAGAATGTCGGCGCCCGCTTCGACGAATGCACGCGCGCGTTCGATCGCCGCATCGAAGCCTTCCACCGCGCATGCATCGGTGCGTGCGATGATCAGAAAGTTATCATCTTCGCGCGCATCCACCGCCGCGCGTATCTTGCCTGTCATTTCATTCGTCGAGATCACGGCCTTGCCCGCGAAATGGCCGCATTTCTTCGGCGTTACCTGATCTTCGAGTTGAATTGCATCGGCGCCCGCGCGTTCCAGCGTGCGCACCGTATGACGCACGTTGAGCGCGTTGCCGAAGCCCGTATCCGCATCGACGATGAGCGGCACGTCCACGGCATCGCGAATGCGCGACGTATGCTCCGCGATTTCCGCGAGGCCGATGAAGCCGAGATCCGGCATGCCGAGCGACATGTTCGTCACGCCCGCGCCGGTGATGTAGATCGCTTCGAAACCCAGATCGGCCGCGACGCGCGCGCTCATTGCATTGAATGCGCCGGGCAAGAGCAGGGCGCTGCGTGCGTTCACCCGTTCGCGAAAGGCGGCACGGCGGCGTGAAGAGGAAGTGGTCATGGTTTCGGTTCCGGAAAGTGAATTCGTGTCTCGCGTCGACGTTTCGCCCGCGTCTGCAATGCTAACCCGCGATGCACTTGGGCGCTTGCGCGGCTATTACGCGAAGCGGAACAGTGCACGCCCGGAATCGCGCAACACGATGGTACGCAGCGATGCGTCCGGAATCCAGCGGTCGAGCGCATCGCGCGACGCCTCGTAGTCGATCAGCCTTTGATGTTGCGTGTGCGGCCAGTCGCTGCCCCAGACGAGCCGTGCGGCGCCGAATGAACCGAGCAAGGCGGACGTGAGCGTTTGCCCGAGCGCGATGCCGTTTTCGCTACGGACGCTGCGATAGGCCGCCGATAACTTGACCCACACGCGCCCGCTCTTCGCCGTCGTCAGAAGATAGCGAAAGCCCGGATCGTCGATGCCGAATGCGGGATCGGGACGGCCGAAATGATCGACCACGATCGTGCAGCCTTGTTCGAGCAGCGGCGTGATGAGCATCGGCAGATCCAGCGCATCGCGATGAATCTCGACATGCCAGCCGAGCGCATTGATGCGCCCGAACAATTCGCGCCAATGCGCCGCGCGCAGGTCGGGCAGCGCAAGGCCGATAAGATTCAGCCGCATGCCGACGACACCACGCGCCGCGAGACGCTGCAATTCGCCATCGCTGATCGAAGAATCGATGACGGCCACGCCGCGAAAGCGCTGCGGATAGCGCTGCAACACATCGAGGAAAAATGAATTGTCCGTGCCCAGGAAACTGGGCTGCACGAGCACTGAATGCGATATGCCGTTCGCGCGCAAATGTTCCGCGTAGGCATCGAGCGTCGCATCGTAGTCGGGTGCGTGACGACGATGCGGTGCAAGCGGAAGCCCGCGCACGAAGACATGCGCGTGACTGTCGATCGCTTCGATTGCGGCGGGCGTCGATGCGAGCCATTGCGCGTCGGCGAGCGTGGAGTGAAGTGAAGGCGTCATGGATAGATCAGACATGCGTGGGCGAGCGCTCGCTCGATGCGGTTTGAGCGGGCACGGTTGCGATGCGACGGCCCTTCGTTTCGGGCAACAGCAACGCGGCCACGACGACGAGTCCATACGCGATGCCCGCGTCGATGCCGAGCGCCTGTCCTATCGGCATCGAATTGCCCATGTGCCCGACGAGCACCGGAAAAACAGCAGACACCACGCGCCCGAAGTTGTAGCAGAAGCCGACGCCCGTGCCGCGCACACCTTGTGGATACAACTCGTTGAAGAGCGCGCCGAGCGTCGCCGGAATGCCTGCGGAGAAAAGGCCGAGCGGAAAGCTCAGCATGAGCATCGCAACATCGCCGATGGGCAGAAATACATAGACATTGACCGTGACCGCGCAGCAGATCGCGAAAAGAATCACGTTTTTCCGGCGGCCGATCTTGTCCTGCAGCCACGCACTCACAAAGCATCCGATGATGAACGCGGTAATCACGACGGCCAGATAGCCGCCCGTGCCGAGCACCGACAAATGGCGCTCCGTTTTGAGGTAAGTGGGAAGCCATGTGGTGATGGCGTGATAACCGCCATGCGCGCCGAGTCCAATCAATCCGCCTACGATCGTCGTGCGCAATACCGAAGGATGAAAGATGCCGGCGAGGATCGCGAATGTGCCCTGACGTTGCGCATGATCCTGTCCGGCGGGTTTCGATTCGCGCGGCGGTTCTTCGATATTGCGGCGCATATAAACAACCAGCAGCGCCGGAAGGAGGCCGACCGCGAACAGCACGCGCCAGGCCCAATCGGGCGAAACCCACGAGAACACGACGGTATAGAGCAATACCGCGCCGGCCCAGCCGAAGCCCCACGCGCTTTGCACAATGCCCATAGCCTTGCCGCGATGTTTCGCGCGAATCGTTTCGCTGAGCAATACTGCGCCTGCCGTCCATTCGCCGCCGAAGCCGAGTCCCTGAAGCGATTTGAGCACGAGCAACTGCTCGAAATTCTGCGCAAAGGCGCTGAGAAACGTAAATAGCGAAAACCAGAGAACGGTCACCTGCAAAGCTTTGACGCGCCCGATGCGATCGGACAGCACGCCCGCCAGCAGGCCGCCCAATGCGCCCGCGACGAGCGTCGCCCCACCGATCAAGCCAGCTTGTCCTTTACCGATGCCCCATGTCGCGATGAGGGTCGGGATGACGAGACTGAATACCTGCGTATCGACGCCATCGAGCGCCCAGCCTGCGAAGCATCCCCACAGCGTGCGTCTCTCCGCCGTGGAAATTTCACGGTACCAATTCATCTTGCGTCTCCTGTGCTGGCCTCGGGCCGGCTCTTGTTCAATATGCCACTGCATTCTAGAAACGAATGCCGGCCTCGCATACTATGGATACGTTCGTTTTTCATAGCATTTTGATATGCTGGCCGCATGGAGACGCGCAACCTCAAATACTTTCTCGCCGTAGTCGATGCCGGCAGCGTGACGCGCGCGGCTGACGTGCTCGACATCGCGCAACCTGCTTTGAGTCAGGCGCTTTCCCGCATGGAACGCGATCTGGGCGTCAAGCTATTCGAGCGCACGCGCCGCGGCGCGCAATTGACACCGGCAGGCGAGGCGATCGTCGAAGACATACGATTGAGCGTCGCGCGCATCGATGCCGCCTCGCATCGCGCGCGGGAAATCGGCGCGCAGCGTGGTGGGCGCCTGACGATCGGCTTTGCATCGGCGGCGCTTTTTAGTCTCTTGCCTCGCGCGATTGCCGCGCTGCGCGAGGAAGTGCCCAACGTCGAGCTCATGCTTAAAGGCCAGTTCAAAAAGCGCGCTCCGTGCGGCTGAAGATGTTCCAGCAGACGAGTGCGCAGGCTAGCTTTAA
>NZ_JALQDH010000059.1:0-243 GCF_023631365.1 Caballeronia sp. INML2
ACGCCGGCGAGCGCGTATGCGAAGCTGCGCATTCCCACGCTCGTCATGCGCGGCGAGCACGCGCCCGCGCCGACGCGCCTGATCGCGGAAACCTTGCCCGATCTGATGCCGGCGGCGAAGCTGATCGTCGTGCCGGATGCGGGACACATGGGGCCGCTCACGCATGCCTGTGCGGTGAACGCGGCGATCGCGGATCACATCGCGATGGCGACGTGCGCGCCGCTGGCCTAGCTAGCCGAGCAG